>DATKFK010000941.1:0-2356 GCA_035544375.1 Thermoanaerobaculia bacterium | reverse complement strand
CCGCCTCAACCCGCCTGATCTCGGGTACCTGGCCTTTCTTCGAGCACGTGCCCCATCCTCGACCTGACGATCGGATTCCTACGGATTCACGTGGTCGGCAACATCTTAGATGACCACACCCCCAGGGATTCATGCATAAGTTGTCGTGTCCAAAGCCCTCGGCGGGCGGCCGGCCGCCCGCCCAGGAGAGTCCGGCCCGTAGCGAGGTGGTTCCCCCGCCTCAAGTCCGTAATGGGTGAAGCTCGATGGGCAGATGCATGGCGAAGGACGAGAAATCGGCATCGGTAGAGAAGATAGGCATCCCGTGGCGCTCGGCCACGGCACAGATCAGGAAGTCGGTATTGGATCCCTGGACCCCGCGAGCCCGGCAAACGTTGAAAAACTCGGCGGCTCGCTCATGATCTGGCGTGGTCACCTCGAGATCGGGAAAGGTGCGCAGATGCGCGCGCAGCTTCTCGAACTGCGCCGGGTCGCGAAGGCCCGAGAGGATCTCCTGACGAATCACTCCCAAGATGCGGGCCTGCATCTCCTCGACCAGCCGGACGAGTTCGCGAGCCGCTGGGGAGACGACATCGCGTTGCCGCCGACGCAGGGCCAAAGACCAGACGCTGGTGTCGATCAGGACGCTCAGCGGCGCGTCCTCTGCTTCTTGTAGTCGTAGGCTGGGTCGAAGTCGATCTGGCCGAACAAGTCCAGGATCTCGAGCTGGCGGCGGCGCTCGACATATTCCTTCAGAGCCTCGTTGACCGTCGCGCGCTTCGTCCGGTGCTTGCCGAGCCGAAGCGCCTCTTCGAGCAGCCTGTCATCGATTGCCAGGTTCGTTGGCATGAGCGGCCTCCCGCTACACATTATCATGGCTCAGACTGTGTAGGACCCCTCCACCCTCCACGCTGAACCCAGGGCCAACGGCAGACCTCTTGGGTCGCCCAGGTGCGCTCGAGACGCCGGCCCGCTATGACCCGTTGCCGCCACCCGGCGTCCTGGCATCCGGTGCTCGTACCAGACGATCCTGGTGCTCTTGCTGCCGCCCGATGTAGTAGGCAACCAGACGGTGGGGATCGTGGCCGAAGCGCTCGGAGATGCGGTGCCTCACCTCCCGCACGCGGGCGATCTCCTCGTCGCCGTCTTCGAGGATCGGCCGAGGACGACGCTGCGGCTGAACGGGCCCCTGCCGCGGTGGGAGCGCCCGCCTCGGCGCTGGATGTACTCTGCGTGGGCGGCGGTGATCTGGAGAGTGATGCCGTTGCCTGCCATGGCGCGCTCCGGTCGAGGACGTGAGGTGGGCGGCGGGTGCGAGTCTAGAAGGCGCCACCCGGGAGCGTAACAGGGCAGGGTGGAGCGGCGCGAGGCTCGAGGGGTCGGCGGAACGCTCCGGCGAGGGCCGGCGCGTGCGTGGGGGAGCCACCAGGGGGGCCGGCCGGCGCGGCAGTCCCGGGTCCGGAAACCGCCGGGCGGGCGGCGGAGGCGGGAGACGCCTCTCTCGATCCGGGCGGTCAGCCGGCGGCGCGCCGCGAGGAGGGCACGGCAGGGGGCCCGGCGAGCTGGAAGTAGAGTGCGGCCTGCCGCGTTCGCGCCTGGCTGGCCTCGCCGGCGACGGCCTCGACCAGCAGCATCCAGGCCGCGATGCCCTCGGGGGTGCAGGTTCCAGCTGCCGAGGGTGCCGCGGAAGGTCTTGAGCAGCCGGAGGGCGTGCCGGGACTTGGGAAACGCGATTGCGTGGAAGTTCAAGGCGGTGTTCGTAGGCACGACGCCATCAATCACGGCTACCGCCCACGCAACGACTTCGGACGGCGTGAACAAACCTGACCCTGTCCGCGACGAAGACCACGCAGTTCGGCACGATGTGCTCATCACCGCCGCCATCGGTGACGGTGAGGGAGCGACGAGTGGACCTCACCGATGCACTTGCAAGGCTCCGCGAGACGGTTGAGAAGAAGCTAGAGGGAACGCCGCGCCAGCTGTGGATCATCGACGAGGCAGGACTGCTCAGCAACCGCGACGCCCGGATGCTGCTCTTGCGCGCCGAGGCATCGTGCCCTCGTCACGGCCTACAGTGACGATGGTGGAATCGACGTCATCCTTTACGGCGAAGTCGATAAGCAAATTGGTGTGCAGGTTAAGTGCTTCAGAAACAGCATCAAAATAGATCAAATTAGATCCCTCGCAGGAGCCTTGGTGCTGCACGGATTCACTCGGGGCGTCTTCCTAACTACCTCTAGCCCGAACTTCCTTTTGAAACTTCGCCTAATTTCTGGGTAAGTCGCTGAGCCGACAGCTCTTGCCAGAAATAGTGCATGCAAGAATGTAGCCATGTAAATAACCAGTTGGTTGACGACTGATGCTTGACTATACTGGT
>DATKFK010000940.1:0-4618 GCA_035544375.1 Thermoanaerobaculia bacterium | reverse complement strand
GCCGCGCCGGCGCGCCGGCGACCGGCGGCAGGTCTGCCGGGCCGCCTTTTCGCGGTCGCGCCCGACGTCCCGGCGGCGGCATCGCCGGCGGCGGCATTCTTGCGCGGCCGGCCGCGCTTGCCTGCGTTCTCGCTGCGGAGCTCCGCGAACACCGGCAGCGCATGCTCGGGATAGCGCTGCTTCCGCCCGGTGCCTACCGATGGGATGCGATCCTGGTACGTTTTCTTGTAGCGCTGCAGGGTCGGCATCGAAATCCCGCTGCGCTGCGAGATCTGCGACAAGGTAAACAGCTTCTCCTCGGCGGCCGCTGGCTGGTTCGGCGTCTGGGGCTCTGCCATGTCTTTCTCCATGCCTCCTGTGCTGATGCTGATGCTGGTAATGGTGAGGGTGAAGGTGACGAATTCGATCGAATTTGATTCGGTAGTCTTAACAACTCGCCGACATTATCAAAAACCTGCGGCCGTATGTCAATAGTGTCAGGGTCACGATGACACCTTATCCGCTCGTCGCTATGCACTATGAAGCACCGTTCAGCGGCTTCGATCAACCCGCCTACACCGCCGCATGGATGGCCATTTTCGAACCGCCTCCCGCGGTAATCGCAGGCCCGGCACCGGGTGCAGGGGCCGAAATGGCGTAGAATTCGCGTATGGACATCCTCGACAAGCGTGCGCTGTATGGTGACTTCCTGCGGGACCTCGACGCCGTTCTCGCCGGCATCACAGACGACGTCACCGCCATGGCCACTTGCGCCTGCCTTCTCCATGAACGCTTGCCGTATGCAAGCTGGACCGGCTTTTATCGCGTAGTTGCGCCGGAGCTGCTACGTGTCGGGCCTTACCAGGGACCGCTCGGCTGCTTGGAAATTCCCTTCGCCCGCGGTGTCTGCGGGGCCGCCGCCAGGTCGCGATCGACGCAGCTGGTTCCGGACGTGCACCGGTTCCCCGGCCATGTCGCCTGTGATCCCGGGGCGCGTTCGGAGATCGTGGTGCCGGTCTGCGACGTCACCGGCGAGCTGATCGCGGTGTTGGACGTCGATTCGCATCAGCTCGCCGCTTTCGACGAAGACGACCGGGACGGCCTGGAGCGGATCGCCGGCCGATTGCGCACTTACCTTGCGAGCGGTCGCACCGCCGCCCCGGCCATCGAGGGCAAGCCAGCCGCCGGGGATTCAGCTGATACGGGCCGCTAGTGCACTGCAGCTCGCCCGTCGAGCACTGCTTGGCGCCGAGCGCTGTTCGCCGCCGGCAACCGCCGCCCGCGGCGACCTCTCGCTATCGGCTCTCGATTCCTTTTCTCATCCTGTGGGCCTGTGCCAGATGAATCTGTAGCCCTGGCTTGCCCTCGAAGTCAGGGGCGGCGTCGCGCAGGTCGTGCGGACTTGGTGATGCAATCAGTGTCCATCGGTAACAGAAGCAAAGAAGAGACGCGCAGATACAGCGGGTCAGCGCAACCCGAGTTGACGCACCAGGTAGGAAAGGGCCTGCCGCGAGATTCCCAGGCGCCGTGCCGCCTCGGCGTGGTGGCCGCCGGCGGCCGCGATCGCTTCGACGACGAGCTGCCGGCGCAAGGTTTCGACTCGCTGGTGATACGAACCGGAACCCGGCGGCGCCGTCGCCGCCGCTCCTCCAGGATTCTCGCCGGCAATGACGTTCCCCCTGGGCGGCGCGCTTCCCGCGGCGCCGGGCAGCTCGAGATGCTCCGGCTGAATGGTGCCGTCCGCGGCCAGCGCCGCGCCGAGCCGCAGCACGTTCTCGAGCTCGCGGACGTTGCCGGGCCATGAGTAGGAGCGCAGGAGCTGGCGGGTTTCGGCGGCGAGCCGAGGCGGCGTCGAATGCCGGGACAGGAAGAGGTCCGCAAGCTGCAGCACGTCGTCGCCACGCTCGCGCAGCGGCGGCAAATCGACGGCGCCCACTTTCAGCCGATAGAAAAGGTCTTCGCGAAAGGCGCCGCGGGCGACCGCCCGCTCGAGGTCACGGTGGGTGGCGGCCAGCACCCGCACGTCCACGCGCCGCGGCAGGCTCTCTCCCAACCGGCGCACCTCGCCCTCTTGCAGAACGCGCAGCAGCAGTCCTTGCGCGCCGAGCGGCAGGTCGCCGATCTCGTCCAGCAACACGGTGCCGCCGCGGGCCGTCTCGAAGACTCCCACGCGATCGCGATCGGCGCCGGTGAAGGCGCCGCGGACGTGCCCGAACAGATCCGAGAGCAGCAGCGACTCCGCGAGCGCGGCGCAGTTGACCGCCAAGAACGGACCGTGCGCCCGCGCGCTGGCGCGATGGATCTCCCGGGCCGCCAGCTCCTTGCCGGTGCCGCTTTCGCCGCGGATCAAGACCGGGATGTCCGCCGTGGCGAGGCGGCCGAGCCGCGCCACGGCGGCGCGCAGGCCGGGGCTGGTACCGACCAGGCTGGTGACCGCCGGCCGTCCTGCCGGCCGCCGGGCCGGCGGCTCGGCGGCAAGCGGCGACGCCGGTGTGAGCGGCGGGGCGGGCGACGCCGCCCCGAACGTCGCCGGATTCGATCCGGTGGCCGGGAGGGCGGCCACCGCTGCCACGGATCGCGACATGCCGCCGGCCGCAAGGTCGCGGAGCGCCAGGGTGAAGCAGGCAGCGAGCGCCGGATCGAGGCGGCGGCCGTACAGCTCCAGGCGTCCGCCCGCGAGATCAGCCGCGAGCAAGGCCGGCGCCGGCGCCGGGTAGGAGGCCGGCGTCTCGCGCACCTCGCCTGCAGGCACCCAGCAGAGGCGGGCATCTGGATCGCCGGCCTGCTGCAGGAGTCCGGCCAGGGCCGCAAGTTCGCCCGGCGGCCGGGACGCGTAGGCGTCCAGCGCCTGCCAGAGACCTTGCTCGCGGCTTTCCAGCCAATCCGCCATGCCGCCGGCGCCCACCTGGCGCAGGGCGGCGATCGCCGGCCGCCGCCAGGCAGCGGGAGCAAGCAGCCCGCCGGTGCCGGCGCGCTCGAAGTCGAACACCAGGCGCGCCGCGCGGAAGGGCTCCAAGCCGGCCAGCGCCTCCCAGCTCGAGGGCGCCACCGGTCCACCCGCCAGGACCTCCTGCCACAGCTGCCCCACCGGCGAGGCCAGGCCGGCCGCGCAGCGTAGCGCCGCCGCCAGGTCGCCGGCATGCGCCCAGAGCGCCGGGCGCTCCTCCGGCTCGAGCTCCATGACCGCCTCGCCGGTGGCCAGCGCCAGCTCGCCTGCGGCTTCAGCTTGACGCCCGAGCCAGCCGAGGGCGCGGGCAAGCAGCACCGCCAGAACCTCTCGCCGCCACCGCGACCGGTGCCGTTCGAGGCGGGCGATCGCTGCCCGGCAGAGGGCCGCGGCCTCCTCGGGCCGCCCGAGCACCAGCTCGAGCCGTGCCCAGAGCTCCGTGTCCTGGCTGAGACCGCGCAGGTTGCCGCCGCGGCGGTTCTCCGCCGTGGATTGCGCCAGGATCTCGCGCACTGCGGCCGGGCGGCCGCGCCGCAGCCGCACCTCTGCCAGGTTGTGCAAGGCGAGGGTGGCGCGCCGCGGTCCGTCGCATCGGGCCAGCAGCCGCTGCGCGTGCAGGAAGGCCCGCTCCGCGCCGGGCAGATCGCCGCTCTGCACGCGGCCGATGCCGAGGTCGTTCCACAACCCGGCCGCCTCGTGGCGGGTCAGGCTGCGGCGCCCGCATCGCAGCGCCCTGGCGACGTGCTCGATCACCGCCGGGCCGTCGGCCAGGTTCATCGCCCGCAGGCCGCGAGCGTGATGCCATCTCCAGAGAGCCTGGATGTAGGGGCCGGAGCGCGCCGCGCCGTCGCCACCGCCGCCGCCGCCGCCGCCGTCGCTGCCGTCGAAGAGCGCGGCCCGGGCGGCCTCCAGGGGCGCGTCCATCGCCGCGGCATCTTCGCGATCCCAAGCTGCCACCGCCGCCACCAGGTGCGACCTTGCCCGGTCCCAGCCCGGTGCCGTTCGCGCCGCCGACTGCGCGCGCCGGACCCAGCGCGGCACGTGCTCCGGCTCGCCGCTGTTGGCGAAGACGCGCACCGCGACTTCCGCCGCCTCGATTGCCTCGGCTGGCGGAAGCGGCAGCGTTTCCAGGCGGCGCAGCGTGGCGCGCGCCGCGCCCAGGCGGCCGAGCTGCTGCTGGCAGCGCGAGCGCAGAAGGCGCGCGGCCGGTGTCCGGCAGGGCGCCAGCACACCGAGCGCCGCCGCAAAGCGGCCGAGGCCCGCGGACGCGGCGGCGAGCTGCAGCCTCGCGCTCTCGCTTGCCGGAGCGTTCGGCGGGCCGCCGGCGGGCGGCGGCGCCGTCCCCTCCCACCAGGTCCGGGCATCCGATCCCGCCAGGCGGGCGGCGAGCCCGGCGCTCCCGCCGCAGCCCGCCAGCAGCCGGGAGCGGCTGGCGCTGGGTCCTGCCACCCAGAGCCGGCTGCCGGCCGGACCGGGCAGCTCGCCTGCCAGCGACTGGCGTGCGGCCGCGAAGGACTGCATCCATAGGAACGGCGCCGTCGCCACGATCTGGGCCACGGCTTCGTCCGCCGGCAGCGGCACCAGCGGCTGCCACCAGCCGGTGAGCAGCTCCCGCGCCGCTCGCCGGGCCTCGCCACGGCCGGCGAGCAGGGCATGACCCGGAGCGGCGGCGCCAGGGCCGGCCTCGCAGCT
>DATKFK010000939.1:0-5025 GCA_035544375.1 Thermoanaerobaculia bacterium | reverse complement strand
CGAAAGAGAGCGTACCCGCCGGCCGCCGCCGCCAGCACCGCCGCCCCCGCCAGGCTGCCGCGCCAGCCGCGCCGCTCCGGCCGCTCCGGCCGCTCCAGCCGCCCCAGCCCGCCGCCGGCCAGCACATAGACCTGCGTCAAGGCCACCACCAGCGCCATGTCCAGCCGCAGCAGCACCGCCAGCGTCCCGATCAGCAGCAGCGCGAAGCGCCGGTCCCGCCCGCCATGCACGGTGTCGAGCGCCAGCAGCACCGAGGCCGTGGTCAGCACCGCCTGCAAGCCGGTCTCCATACCCATCAGCGCCCAGTAATCGAGGGGATAGTAGAAGGCGGTCAGCACGCAGGCCGGCGCCCAGTGCCGCGCCCCCGGCCGGGTGAAGTGGCGCTGCACCAGCCGCCGCACCAGCGCGAGGTGCAGCAGCAGCAGCGCCAGCGAGGCGAGCTGCACCACCAGGCTGCGGCGGTCGAGCGGGATCGGCAGCAGGTTCACCGGCACCATCAATACAATCCACAGCGGGTGGGTGAAGCCCTCGACCGGCGCTCCCTGGCGTGCCCAGTTGAGGCCGTATCCCTCGACCAGGTTGCGCGCATAGGTCATCGAGATCATGGCGTCGTCGAACAGGCAGAACACCCGGCGCCCGGCGAGCACGAACGACGTCCTGAAGATGAACCAGCCGCCCCAGGCCGCCAGCGCCGCGAGCAGCGCCAGCCACCCGGCGTGCTCCCGCCATGGCGCCGGCCTCCGGCCAGGCGCTGCCGGCGCCGCCGCATCCCCGGCATCCCCGAACGTCATCGCACCTCCGATGGTGAGCCAACTGCTCTTGCTTACGATGACCGGGCACGGAGCGTCGCCTTCCTCGCCCATCGGCGCCGCGAAACGATTCGGTTCTTTGCCGCGGGACCTGCGATCACCGCGGTGGGACGCCGCCCGCGTCCTGGCCTAGCAGCCCGTGGTGAAACTCCGCGCCACCGCGTTGCGGCGGCGCGGGGCCATCTACGGCGTCGCCGCTCCTCGACGATGTCCCCGCATCGCCTGCGTCGCGGCTCCTTGCATCTGGCCCCACGGCGCTCGCAACGCGGCGCCACGGCCTTTCACCACGGGCTGCTAGGGACATGCCGGATGTCCACCCTGGACGTCCGGCCACCGCCAGTTGCGGACCTCGGGCATGTCCTCGCCGTGGGTCACGATGTAGCGCCGGTGATCGACCAGCCGGTCCTGCATCTCCTGCTTGACATAGGCTCCCTTCGCCCCCAGCTCCGGCAGGCGATCGATCACGTCCTGGACCAGGTGGTAGCGGTCGAGGTCGTTCAGCACGGTCATGTCGAACGGCGTGGTGATCGTCCCCTCTTCCTTGTAACCGCGGACGTGCAGATTTTGATGATTGGTCCGGCGGTACGTCAGGCGGTGGATCAGCCACGGGTAGCCGTGGTAGGCGAAGATGACCGGGCGGTCCCTGGTGAACAGGGCGTCGAAATCCCGGTCGGCGAGACCGTGCGGGTGCTCGCTCTGCGGCTGCAGCTTCATCAGGTCCACGACGTTGACCACCCGCACCTTCAGCTCCGGCAGCAGGCGGCGCAGCAGCGAGACCGCGGCCAGCGTCTCGAGCGTCGGCACGTCGCCGGCGCAGGCCATCACCACGTCCGGCTCGCAACCCTGGTCGTTGCTCGCCCACGCCCAGATGCCGATGCCCTCGGCGCAGTGCCGCTCCGCCGCGTCCATCGCCAGCCACTGCGGCGCCGGATGCTTGCCCGCCACGACCACGTTGACGTAATGGCGGCTGCGCAGGCAATGATCCATCACCGACAGCAGGCAGTTGCCGTCCGGCGGCAGATAGACCCGCACGACCTCCGCCTTCTTGTTGACCACGTGGTCGATGAATCCCGGGTCCTGGTGGGTGAAGCCGTTGTGGTCCTGCCGCCAGACGTGCGACGAGAGCAGGTAGTTGAGCGAGGCGATCTTCCGGCGCCACGGCAGCCCCAGCGTCACCTTGAGCCACTTGGCGTGCTGGTTGAACATCGAATCGACGATGTGGACGAAGGCCTCGTAGCTGTTGAACACCCCGTGCCGGCCGGTCAACAGGTAGCCTTCGAGCCATCCCTGGCACTGGTGCTCGCTGAGCACCTCCATCACCCGCCCGTCGGGCGCCAGGTGCTCGTCGCCCGGCAGCACCGGCGCCTCCCACTGCCGCTCGGTGGCCTCGAAGATCGCGCCCAAGCGGTTGGAGACGGTCTCGTCCGGCCCGAACACCCGGAAGTTGCGCTGGGCCTGGTTGCGCTTGACCACGTCGCGCAGGAACCTGCCCAGCACCTCGGTGTCCCCGGCCTCGACGCCGCCCGGCGACGGCACCTCGACCGCGTAGTCGCGGTAATCGGGCAAGTCGAGGCCGCGCAGCAGCAACCCGCCGTTGGCGTGCGGGTTGGCGCCCATCCGCCGCTCGCCCCGCGGCGCCAGCTCGGCCAGCTCCGGCCGCAGCCGCCCCGCCTCGTCGAACAGCTCCTCGGGCCGGTAGCTCCGCAGCCAGCTCTCGAGCTGCGCCAGGTGCTCGGGATTGGTGGCCGGGTCGGAGAGCGGCACCTGGTGAGCGCGGAAGGTCCCTTCGACCGGCAGCCCGTCGACGATCTTGGGCCCGGTCCAGCCCTTGGGCGTCGCCAGGACCAGCATCGGCCAGCGCGGACGCCGGCTGGCGCCCGCGGGGTCGGCCACGCCGGCCGGACCAGCGGTGCCAGCCGGGCCAGCGGTCCCTGCCGGGCCAGCGGTCCCTACCGGGCCGCCCGCCCCGGCCGCCGCGGCGCTCCCGGCGCGGGCCTGCCGCTGGATGCGCTCGATCTCCGCCACGGCCTCGTCCAGGGCCGCCGCCATCTCCCGGTGCACGGCCTCCGGCTCGCTGCCCTCGACGAAGCGCGGCGTCCAGCCGCAGCCGCGCAGCAGCTGCTCGAGCTCCTCGCGGCTGATGCGCGCCAGAACCGCCGGGTTGGCGATCTTGTAGCCGTTGAGATGCAGGATCGGGAGCACCGCCCCGTCCGTCGCCGGATCGAGGAACTTGTTGGAATGCCAGGCGGTGGCGAGCGGCCCGGTCTCCGCCTCGCCGTCGCCGATGACGCAGGCGACGACCAGCCCCGGGTTGTCGAACGCCGCGCCGAAGGCATGGCTGAGCGAGTACCCCAGCTCGCCGCCCTCGTGGATCGAGCCCGGCGTCTCGGGCGCCGCGTGGCTGGGGATGCCGCCAGGGAAGGAGAACTGCTTGAACAGCTGCTTCAAGCCGGCCGCGTCCTGGCTGACGGCGGGATAGATCTCGCTGTAGGTGCCTTCCAGGTAGGTGTTGGCGACCACCGCCGGGCCGCCGTGCCCCGGCCCGCAGATGTAGATCATGTCCAGGTCGTGCTGCTTGACGATCCGGTTCAGGTGGACATAGATGAAGTTCTGTCCGGGCGTGGTGCCCCAGTGCCCGAGCAGCCGCGGCTTGATGTGCTCGCGGCGCAGCGGCTCGCGCAGCAGCGGGTTGTCGAAGAGGTAGATCTGCCCGACCGCAAGGTAGTTCGCCGCTCGCCAGTAGGCGTCCATCCGGCGCAACAGCTCCGGCTCCGGCGGCAAGGTTGGCCCGCTGCTCGTCCCGGTCATCAGCACCCCCTCCTCGAGGACGGAGGCCCCGCGGACGGCGGCGGCCTCGCCGCCCGCAGGATACTGCAAGGGCGTGACCGGCTCATGGCGGCGGGGCGGCGGCGAAATAGCGCCGCTGCAGCTCCTGGACCGTCATCGGCAATTTTGCCGGCCGGAGTCTTCAGTCCTCGAGCGTTGGCAAGGTCTCGAGCACCTCGTGCGCCCGTGGCGGCTCGAGCACCGCTTCGTCCTTGCGGATCCTCCCATCGCGAAAGACGATCACGCGTTTGGCGAACTGCGCGATGTCGAGCTCGTGGGTGACCAGCACGATCGTCAAGCCGCGATCGTTGAGCTCCTGGAAGACCTCCATGATCTCGACCGCGGTGCGGCTGTCGAGGTTCCCGGTCGGCTCGTCCGCGAGCAGGATGGATGGGTGGTTGACCAGGGCGCGGGCGATCGCAACTCGCTGCTGCTGCCCACCGGAGAGCTGCGACGGAAAGTGGCCGGCGCGCGCGGCGAGCCCCACCAGCGCGAGCGCCTCTTGGGCCCGTTTCGCGCGCTCTGCCTTGGCGATCGGGGCATACAGGGTCGGGAGCAGGGTGTTTTCGAGCGCCGTGGTGCGGGGCAGCAGGTTGAAGCCCTGGAAGACGAAGCCGAGCTTGCGGTTGCGGATCGACGCCAGCTCCCGCTTGCCGAGGCCGGAGACGTCGGTGCCTTCGAGCAGATACCTCCCGGAGCTGGGCCGGTCGAGGCAGCCCAGGATGTTCATCAGGGTCGACTTGCCGCTGCCGCTCGCCCCCATGACGGCGACGAAGCCGCCTTGCCCGACCGCGAGGCTGACGCCGCGCAGCGCGTGCACCCGCGTTTCGCCGAGCTCGTAGTACTTGTGGACCTCCTCGACACGGATGACGGCATCGACATCGCGCGGCTTCACCGCCGAATCCCTTGCGCCCCGGGCGGAAGGTTCTTCGACATCACCGAGGCAGTGACGACGTCGTCGCCCGTCCTCAGGGTGCCGACGAGCACGCCGGTGACCTCGGTGCAGGTGTGATCGGTGATGCCAAGCGCGATCTTGACCGGTTCGATGGTGCCGTCGGCGAGCAGCTTCCAGACCACCGCGCTCTCCCTTGCCGCCGGCCGCCGCGCGGCGACGCCGCCGGGCACAGGATCGCCGGCGCCGCCCGCGGGCGGGGTCGCGTCGGCCCGCGCTCCCTCGCCGATGCCGAACTTGGCGTAGAGCGCGCGCACCGTCTCCGGCGCCATCGGCGGCTTGTAGCGCAGCGCGGCGTTGGGGATCTTGAGGACGTTCTCGGCAGTCGCCACGGGGATCGTCACGTAGGCGGTCATCCCGGGGAAAAGCTTCAGCTCCGGGTTCGCGAAGTCGACGATCGCGTCGTAGGTGACGACGTTCTGCACCGTCGTGGGGTTC
>DATKFK010000938.1:0-10656 GCA_035544375.1 Thermoanaerobaculia bacterium | reverse complement strand
GTCTCGGGGAAGAGATAGCCCTCGAGGTCGGGAGCCGCGGGATCGAGGTCGGCGATCAGCGCCGGCGAGCGCATCAGCTGAAGGAACACCTCGCGCCTGCCGGCGCCGGCCTGGGCCAGCTGGTTGGCGATGTCCTCCATGGTGAACCCCTCGACCACGGTCACTCCCCGCGACACCACGTCGCCGCGGATCAGCTTGCGCAGCACCTGCTGGAAGGTCATCGGCCCGGCGAAGCGGTACTCGCCTGCCTGCAGCGGCGGGTTCCCCAGCACGTAGACCAGGTAGGCGCGGGCGACCAGGGGATTGACCAGCACCCCTTCGCGCCCCAGCTGGTCGAGGATCCGGGAAGCGCCGGTGCCCGGGGCGACGTCCACCAGCTTTTCGTTGCCGGCGTACCCCTGATAGGGGCGGGCAACCCACCAGCCATAGGCGGCCGCCCCCCCGGCGGCGGCGACGCCGAGCGCCAGGATCAGGCAGCAGCCGGCCCGCGAGCGCCGGCGCCGCCGGCGGCGGTCGCGGGCAGGCGGGCGGCTTTGGGTGTCGCGCTGCGCGGTTTTCTCGGCCACTAGTTTTCGCCCACCTCTTGCCCGCTTCGCTCCTTCAGCTCACGTGCCGCGGCGCGATCGAGATCCTCCTGCAGCAGGATCTGAGCGGCGGCGGCATCGATCCGCTCCGGCGCCCGCCGCGGATCGATGCCGGCGGCCCGCAGGCGCGCCGCCGCCTCGACGCTGGTCAGCGATTCGTCGACGAATCCGAGCGGCAGGCCCGTCCTCGCCGCCAGCCGCCGGCCGAAGCGGCGCACCCGCTCCGCCGCCGGTCCACGCGAGCCGTCGAGGCGGACCGGCTCGCCCAGCACCAGCCGCCCGACCCCCTCGCGGAGAGCGATTTCGGCGATGGCCGCCATGGCCGAGCGGTCATCGCGGCGCAGCAGGGTCGTGAGAGGCAAAGCCATTCGCCCCTCGGGGTCCGAGATGGCAAGCCCGATCCGCTTCTCGCCGAAATCGATGCCGAGAACCCTCGTGGACATCTCCTTGGCACACCCTCCCCGGAGTTCTCCTGGCCGCACTGGCCACCAATCTCTCTGGCGACCAGCCGATTGGCCGAAGAGATGATAGCCGCACAGCCGATGCCGGTCGCCGGAGAGCATAATCGCCGTAGAGGGGAGAGGAAGGGCCGGGAGCGACGAAGGCCCGGCGTGGCGACTCAAAAGGCGAGGCAAGGCCCGTCGATCTCGGCACCGCCCCTCACCGAGCCTTGGCGTCGCCATCCCGGGCCTTCGTCGCTCCCGAGCCCGGCCGGGGGGGCATCACCCCGGAGGCGTGCCGGGGGGCATCGCCCCGGAGGCGTGTTAGCATGCCGCGCGCCGTGCCGCCCGCCCGCTTGTGCCGGCGACGCCGGCAGCGATTTCTCCCGAAGGAGCCGTCCGTCATGGAAGACGTGGTGATCCTCAGCGCAGTGCGTACTCCGATCGGCGCCTTCCAGGGCGCGCTTTCGTCACTGCCGGCGCATGCCCTCGGAGCCCGCGCGCTGGCCGCCGCCATCTCCCGCGCCGCGGTGCCTCCCGAAGCCGTCGAGCAGGTCAACATGGGGTGCGTGCTGACCGCCGGCCAGGGGCAGGCGCCCGCACGGCAGGCCGCGCTCGGCGCCGGCTGCCCGGTCGGGACCGGCGCCATCACGCTCAACAAGGTCTGCGGCTCGGGCATGCGGGCGGCGATGATCGCCGCCAACGACCTGCGCTGCGGCGACTACCGGCTGGTGGCCGCGGGCGGCATGGAGAGCATGAGCCAGGCGCCCTACCTCGCCGCCGGAGTGCGGGAGGGCCTGCGCCTCGGCCACGGCAAGCTGGTCGACTCGACCATCCACGACGGCCTGTGGGACCCCTACAACGACATCCACATGGGCAACTGCGCCGAGCTCTGCGCCGCCGAGTACAAGCTCTCGCGCGAGGAGCAGGACGCCTTCTCGCTCGAGAGCTACCGCCGCGCCCGCGCCGCCGGCGAAGACGGCAGCTTCGCCGCCGAGATCGTCCCGGTGGCGGTGCCGCAGAAGGGGCAGAAAAAGGGCCAGCCGGCCGAGGTCGAACGCGACGAGGAGCCCTGGAAAGTGGACCTCGACCGGATGGCGTCGCTGCGTCCGGCCTTCCAGAAGGACGGCACGGTGACCGCCGGCAACGCCAGCAAGATCAACGACGGCGCCGCGGCGCTGGTGCTGACCACGGCCGGCCACGCCGCCACGCTCGGGGTCCGGCCGCTCGCCCGCATCCGGGCGCACGCCTCGGTGGCGCAGAAGCCGGAATGGTTCACCACGGCGCCGGTCGGCGCGGCGCGGGCGGTGCTGGCGCGGGCGGGCCTAAAGGCCGCCGACATCGACCTGTGGGAAGTCAACGAAGCCTTCGCCGTCGTCGCCCAGGCATTCATCCGCGATCTGGAACTGGCTCCCGAGCGGGTCAACGTGCACGGCGGCGCGGTGGCCTTGGGACATCCCATCGGCGCCTCCGGAGCGCGCATCCTGGTCACCCTGCTGCACGCCCTGCGCGCGAGCGGCGGCCGGCTCGGCTGCGCAGCGATCTGCATCGGCGGCGGCGAGGCTACCGCGATGGTGATCGAGCGCATAGACTAGGCGCCGCCCATGTCCGTTACGCGCCGCGTGCAGTTCAGCCTTTTGCTGGCCGCCTGCCTGGCGCTGCCGGCAGCCGGGCGGCAGGACACGCCGCCGGCCCAGACACCGGCCCAGCCCGCGCCGGCCCAGCCCGCGCCAGCGCAGCCGGCAACGGCCCAGACCGCGCCATCCCAAGCTCCGGCAACGCCCGACACCACCCAGCCCGCCGCCACGCCGGCAACCCCGATGCCCGCGGAAGCGCCGCCGCAGCCGGCGGCGCCGGCCGGCACCGCCGAGCCGCAGGCGGCCAACACCGGCAACGTCCCGGCGGGCGCACCGGCGGTCAACCCGGCCGCGCCGCCCGGCACCGCTCCCGGCCAGCCGTCCCAGGGATCGATCGGGCCGTCGCCGGCCGGCACCGTGCCGTCGAGCGCGCCGGGGGCGACGCCGGGCGGCGGGCAGCGGCACAACCCGGCGACCGGCGCGCCGGCCGCTCCCGGCGGCGCGCCCAAGGGGCCGCCCGGCGCCGGCGCCAACCGCATGGACTTCAACCTCAAGTTCGAGGACGGCGGCACCGCCGCCGGCAGCGCCGTGACCTTCGACTACAAGCGCAACGATTACGCGGTCCTGACCGGCGCCGTGCAGGTGCACTACCAGGACCTCGAGCTGAGCGCCGACCACGTCGAGATCGATCTCACCAGCAAGCAGGTGGTCGCCCAGGGCAACGTGATCCTCGACCAGGGACCGAAGCGGCTGACCGGCACCACGCTCAACTTCGATCTCGACACCAAGACCGGCAAGATGCTCGAGGCGACCGCCTACGTGGCGCCCGACTACTACTTCAGCGGTGTCGAGGTCGACAAGACCGGCGAGGACACCTACGAGGTGTTCGACGGCCTGTTCACCTCGTGCGTCCAGAAGACGCCCGACTGGAGCTTCCACCTCGCGCGCGCCCGGGTCGAGGTCGAAGGCTACGCCCACATGCGCAACGTCACCTTCCGCGTCAAGGAGCTGCCGCTGTTCTACACCCCTTGGCTGCTCTATCCGGCGAAGAAGGACCGCGCCTCGGGCATGCTGATGCCGTCCATCCACTCCTCGGGCCAGCGCGGCTCGTCGATCAGCCTCGCCTACTTCCAGACGCTGGGCCAAAGCTTCGACGACACCGTCTACCTCGAGCCTTACATCCGAGGCTATCTCGGCGCCGGCGACGAGTTCCGCTACCACCCGACCGAGGGAACCTGGGGCGACGTCGAGGGCTATGCGGTCAAGGACCCCGCCGACAAGGGCAAGCTGCGCTGGAAGGTGAGGGCCGACCACGACACCGAGGACCTGCCGTTCGGGATGCGCATGGTGATGCAGTACCAGAAGTATTCGGACTTCGACTACCTGCGCGATTTCGAGCACGACTTCGACACCAGCTCGCTGCGCTTCATCGACAGCCGCGCCTTCCTGACCGGCAACTGGGGACCCAACCTGCTCAACATCCTGGTCAACGACCGCCAGATCCTGTTCAACAACGGGACGGACTTCGTCTCCGACGTCGATCAGAAGAAGCTGCCCGAGGTGGAGTACCAGGTCCGTTCGACCAAGATCGGTTCGACGCCATTTTATTTGGAGATGGACAACTTCCTGGACTATCTCGACATCATCCGCCCCGATTCGTATTCCGGCGAGTATGGCCGCATCGATCTTTTCCCGCAGATCACGCTGCCGGTGAACACCTTCTCGTGGCTCAACTTCTCGCTGACCGGCGGCTACCGGTACACCTTCTACCAGAAGAGCCTCGCGACGACCTTCACCACGGTGCCCGGCGTGCCGGTGCCGGGTGCGCCGCCGCCGCCGCCGGTGACCACGGAGACCCAGGCGTTCGCCAACACCAGCCTGCACCGCGCGCTGCCCTACGGGTCCGCGGAGCTCGTCGGTCCCTCTTTCTCCAAGATCATGGAAAAGGAGATCGCCGGGTTCGCCAAGTTCAAGCACGTCATCGAGCCGCGCGTCACCTATACCTACTACGGCCCGTTCAGCGATTTCCGCCAGCTGGCCCTGCCGCAGTTCGACCAGATCGACGGGCCGCTGTCCACCAACAACGTCCGGGTGGCGCTCGACAACCGCCTGCTCGCCAAGTCCGGCGAGGAGAACGCCAGCGCGCGCGAGGTCATGCTGTTCGAGGTGTCGCGGATGTACAGCTTCGACTCCAAGATGCCGTTCGAGGAGTCGCTCGACCTCATCAGGCGCTCGAATGCCAGCCCGTGGGACTTCCTGCTGCGCTTCAACCCCAGCGAGAAGACCAGCGTCAAGGGCGAGGTGCAGTACAGCGGCCTGTTCGGCAGGATCGCCTCGACCTCGCTGTCGAGCGATCTCTCGCTCCCCGGCAACCAGATCGTCGGCCTCACCTGGTTCGTCAACTACCTGCCCGAGACCGGCATGACGGAGAGCAACGAGGTCCGCGTCAACACCGCTCTCAACGTCATCCCGCAGAAGCTCTCGCTGCAGGCGCAGGTCGGCTGGGACGTGCAGAACCACGTGCTGGGGCAGCAGTACTATGCGATCAACTGGTCGGAGCAGTGCTACGGCCTGCGCCTCGAGATCCGCCAGTTCAAGGCGCTGGTCGGGCCGCGCCTCTCCGACACCAGCATCCGTTTCTCCCTGAGCCTGAAGAACATCGGCACCGTGCTCGACCTCAATAATCGCAGCACCCAGACCGCGCCTTGATCTCTCATCGCCTGTCGCGCCCCCGAGCCATGAAACCGGCGGGGACGCCTCTTCCTCCCCTTCGCTGCGGCCATCGGGTTCAGCTGCCGAGCGGCCGGCGGGAGATCGTCACGTGAAAGGCCTCATCCTCTCCGGCGGCAAGGGCACGCGGCTGCGGCCGCTCACCTACACCTCCGCCAAGCAGCTGGTGCCGGTCGCCAACAAGCCGGTGCTGTTCTATGCCATCGAGTCGATCGTCGCCGCCGGCATCGACGACATCGGCATCATCGTCGGCGAGACCGGCAGCGAGATCCGCGCCGCCGTCGGCGACGGCTCGCGCTTCGGCGCCCGGGTCACCTACATCGAGCAGGACGCGCCGCGCGGCCTGGCGCACGCGGTGCTGATCGCCGAGCCCTTCCTGGGGACCTCGCAGTTCGTGATGTACCTGGGCGACAACCTGATCGCCGGCGGCATCACCAGCCTGGTCGAGGAGTTCCGGCTGCTCGGCTGCAACTCCCAGATCCTGCTCGCCGAGGTGCCGAACCCGCAGCAGTTCGGGGTCGCCGAGCTGACGGCGGGCGGCAAGGTGCGGCGGCTGCAGGAGAAGCCGCGGCAGCCGCAGAGCAACCTGGCGCTGGTCGGCGTCTACATGTTCGATCCCACGATCTTCGAGTCGGTGCGCCGGATCAAGCCGTCGGCGCGCGGCGAGCTCGAGATCACCGACGCCATCCAGGACCTGATCGACCGCGGCCTCGAGGTGCACCCGCACCTGGTGCGCGGCTGGTGGAAGGACACCGGCAAGCTCGAGGACATGCTGGAGGCCAACCGCATCGTGCTCGAGGGCCTCGAGCCGCGCCTGGGCTCGACCGTCGGCGCCGGCAGCCGCATCGAGGGCCGAGTGAGCCTGGGAGCCAACGTCGAGATCGTCGATTCGCTGGTGCGGGGCCCGGTGGTGATCGGCGACGGCGCGCGCCTCGAGAGCGCCTTCGTCGGCCCCTACACCTCGATCGGCGAGCGCTGCACCCTGGTGTGCTGCGAGCTCGAGAACTCGATCGTCCTCGCCGATTCGACCATCCGCGACATCCCGCTACGGATCGACGGCTCGCTGATCGGCCGCAACGTGCGCATCGTCAAGACCGACCAGAAACCGAAGGCGTACCGCTTCATGGTCGGCGACAACTCCGAAGTCGGCATCACCTGATGGCCCGGATCGGCGGGCGGCGGCGATGCGGACCCTGATCCTCGGCGGCAGCGGCATGCTGGGCCGCGCCGTGCTGGCGGCGGCGCGGGCGCGCGGCTGGCCGGCGCTGGCGCTGTCGCGCGAGCAGGCCGACATCGTGGACGAGGAGCGGCTCGCCTACTGGATGGCGGCGTTCGGCCCCGAGGTGGTGATCAACTGCGCCGCCTACACGCGGGTCGACGATTGCGAGACGCGGCAGGAGCATGCCATGGCGGTCAATGGCGAGGCCGTGGGAGGGCTGGCGCGGGCCGCCGGCCGCCGTGGCGCGCGCCTCCTGCAGGTGTCGACCGATTACGTTTTCGACGGCGGCGAGAGAGGGCAACCCTATGCCGAGGGCGACGCCACCGGTCCACGCTCGGTCTATGGCCGGAGCAAGCTCGCCGGCGAACGCCTGGCGCTGGCGGCCCGGCGCAGCCTGGTGGTGCGCACCAGCTGGCTGTTCGGGGCCGGCGGCCCCAACTTCGTGACCGCCATCGTGCGCCAGATCGAGCGCGGGACGCGGCAGCTGCGGGTGGTCGCCGACCAGGTGGGAGCGCCCACCTACACCCCGTTCCTGGCGCGGGCGCTGCTCGACCTGGCGCCGCTCGCGGCCACCGGGATCGTGCACTATCGCAACCGCGAGCCCGTCTCCTGGTACTCTTTTGCCGCGGCGATCGCGCGCTGGTGGCCGGGACCGGCCGGCGCCGTCGAGGTGGCGCCGGTCACCACGGCGGAGATGCCGCGGCCGGCGCCGCGGCCGGCCTACTCGGTGCTCGCGGTCGAGCGCTGCGAGGCGCTGCTCGGGCGCCCGGTGGAACACTGGGAATGGGGACTGGCGCAGTACCTGTCGCAGCTGTCGGAGTCGTCTGAAGGGAGGAGTCGATGAGGGCTTTGATCACCGGCATCACCGGCTTCGCCGGCTCACACCTGGCGGAGTACCTGCTCGCCGAGCACCCGGACGTCGAGGTGTTCGGCACCTATCGCTGGCGCAGCCGCATGGACAACGTGGAGCACGTGCGCGACAGGGTCCACCTCGTCGAGACCGATCTGCGGGATTTCAGCTCGGTCCTGGCCGCGCTCGAGCGCACGCGGCCCGACTACGTCTTCCACCTGGCGGCGCAGAGCTTCGTGCCGGCGAGCTGGACGGCTCCCAACGAGACGCTGACCACCAACATCACCGGCCAGACCAACCTCTTCGAGGCCATCCGCGCGCTGCGCCTGGACCCGGTGGTGCAGATCGCCTGTTCGAGCGAGCAGTACGGCCTGGTGCTGCCGGACGAGACGCCGATCAAGGAGACCAACCCGCTGCGGCCGCTCTCTTCCTACGCCGTGTCCAAGGTGGCGCAGGACTTTCTCGGCTACCAGTACTTCCAGAGCTACGGCCTCAAGGTGATCCGCACCCGCGGGTTCAACCACACCGGACCGCGGCGCGGCCAGGTCTTCGTCACCTCCAACTTCTCGAGCCAGGTGGCCGCGATCGAGCTGGGATTGCAGGAGCCGGTCATCCGGGTGGGCAACCTCGAAGCCATCCGCGACTTCACCGACGTGCGCGACATGGTGCGCGCCTACTGGCTGGCGGTGACGCGCGCCAAGCCGGGCGAGGTCTACAACATCGCCACCGGCCACGGCATCCACATCCGCGAGATGCTCGACCAGCTGCTGGCGCTGAGCACGGCGAAGGTGAGGGTCGAGGTCGATCCGGAGCGCCTCCGGCCCTCCGACGTCGAGATCCTGATCGGCGACAGCTCGAAGTTCCGGGCCGACACCGGCTGGGAGCCGCGCATCCCGTTCGCGCAGACCCTGGGCGACCTGCTCGCCTACTGGCGGGAGACCCTTGCGGCGCGGAAACAGAGGCTCTCGGTGACCCCGGCGGCTCGCGAGGCCGGCCGGCAGTCCCAGGAGCCGCACGCGCCCGCCGAGCCGCGGGAGACGCCACCCCTCCAGGCAGCCGGCGGCTCCGGAATGGCAGGATAGGCCTCGGGGGGAGCGCCACCCGGACCCTCGGCAAGCGACCTGCCATGCACGTGCTCGTCACCGGCGTCGGCGGCTTCGTGGGCTCACGGCTCGCGCGGCTGCTGCTGGCGCACGGCGAGCGGGTGAGCGGCACGTTCTTCGAGGAGACGCCGGCGCTGTCGGCTGCGGGCGTGACGCTCTACGAGGCCGATCTGCTGGACGCGGCAGCCCTGGCCGGCGCGGTGCGCGCCGCCGCTCCCGACGTGGTGGTGCACCTGGCGGGGCTGACGCACGTGGGCGAGTCGTGGCACCGTATGCCCGAATACTTCCGGGTCAACGTGCTGGGCACCGAGAACCTGCTGGCGGCGGCGGTCGGGAGGCCCGTGGTGGTGGCGTCCTCGGCCGAGGTCTACGGCCTGGTGCCGGAATCCGAGCAACCGATCGGCGAGCAGCGCGAGCTCGCTCCGCGCACGCCCTACGCGTTGACCAAGGCGGCGGCGGAACGGCTGTCGCTCGGCCATGGCGCAGTGGTCGTGCGCTCTTTCAACCTCGCCGGGCCGGGGCAGTCGGCGAGTTTCGCGCTGCCAGCGTTCGCCGCGCAGCTGGCGGCGATCTCCCGCGGCGAGGGCGAGCCGGTGCTGCGCGTCGGCAACCTCGCGGCGCGGCGCGACTACATCCACGTCGACGACGGGATCGAAGCCTACCGGCTGCTGGCCGAGCGCGGGCAGCCGGGCGAGGTCTACAACCTGGCGAGCGGCCGCGCCGTCTCGCTGGCCGAGGCGCTCGACCGCCTGATGGCGATCGCCGGCGTGCGGGCGCGGATCGAGATCGACCCGGCGCGCATGCGGGACGTCGATCTGCCGCTCTTGGCCGGCGATGCGGGACGGCTGCGGGCCCTGGGCTGGCAGCCGCGCCGCGGGCTCGACGACGCGCTGGCCGACCTGTGGGCGGCGGTGAGCGGCGGCGGCGGCGCGGTGAGGGCATCGGCATGAAGACGCTGGTGACGGGCGCCACGGGTTTCCTGGGCCGCCGCCTGGTCGCCGAGCTGGCGCCGCGGCACACGCTGCGGGTGCTGGTCCGGCCGCGAGGGCCGCAGGGGATATCGAATACGGGGCCCGTGGGGGCCCCTGGGGCCCTGCGGGGCGGATTCCCGGCCGGAGTCGAAGAGGTGCCGGGCGACGTCACCGACGCCGACAGCGTGCGCCGGGCGATGGCAGGGTGCGAGGCGGTGGTGCACGCGGCGGCGCTGGTCAAGATCCTGGCGCCGGCCGCCGAGTTCGACCGCACCAACGTCGGCGGCCTCGAGAACGTGCTGGCGGCGGCGGCCGCGGCGGGCATCAAGGTGGTCTATGTCTCGACCTTCATGGCGCTCGGTCCGAGCGAGGGGGGGCCGGGCGGAGTGCTCGACGAATCGGCCGCGCCGGCCGGCGGCGTGGCGGGTGGCAGCGCCGGTGGCGGCCGGACCTGGATCAACTCGTACGAGCGCACCAAGACCCTGGCCGACGGCCTGGCGCGGCGCGCCATCGCCGCCGGCCAGCCGATCGTCGTGGTCTACCCCGGGGTCATCTACGGTCCTGGCGAGATGACCGAGGGCAACCTGGTGGTGCGCCACGTGCTGGACCTGCTGCACCGGCGGCTGCCCGCCCTGCTCGGCAGCCCGCAGCGGCGCTGGTGCCACGTCTACGTGGACGACGTGGCGCGCGGCGTCGGCCTGGCGCTCGAGCGCGCCCGCCCCGGCGCCCGCTACGTCCTGGGAGGAGAGAACACCCGGCTCGGCGACTTCTATGGCCTGGTCGAGGAGCTGTCGCGGGTGCGGGTGCCGCGGCGGCGGCTGCCGGACAGCCTTGCCAAGGCGATCGGTGCGGCCCAAAAAGGATGGGCGCGGCTGCGCGGCACGACGCCGGCCCTGACCCCGGACCTCGTCGAGGTGTACCGGCACGACTGGGCCTACAGCTCGGCGCGGGCGGTGGCGGACCTCGGTTATGCCTACCGGCCGCTGCGCGAGGGGCTTGCCGCCACCCTCGCGTGGCTGCGGGAGACGGGACAGTGGCGGGGATGAGCAGCCCGGCAGCGCCCCCGGTGGCCGCCGCGCCCGGCCTCGCGGGGAGCGAAGCGCTGCGCAAGGCGACCCACGTCGGCATGGGCCTGATCGCCTTCAGCCTCCGCTTCCTGGGGCCCTTCTGGTCGGCGGCGCT
>DATKFK010000937.1:0-9661 GCA_035544375.1 Thermoanaerobaculia bacterium | reverse complement strand
GTCGTCCAGGTGCACGTTGCGGCAGGTGTATTCGATCTGCATGGAAGCGTCTCTCTTTTTTGCTCCGGCAAGGGGCCGTTGCCCGTCCCTCGTCAGAAGACCTGCTTGCGGTCGGTGGACGAGGGGATGCTCAGCTCGTCGCGGTATTTCGCCACCGTGCGGCGGGCGATCTGGATCCCCTCGCGGTTGAGGATGCGCATCAGCTCGCTGTCGGAGAGCGGCCGCTTCGGGTCCTCGGCCTGGATCATCTGCTCGATCTTGCGCTTCACCGTCAGCGACGAGATGTTCTCTCCGTATTCGCGGTCGATGCCGCTGTGGAAGAAAAACTTCATCGGGAACAGGCCGCGCTGCGTGTGGATGTACTTGTTCGAAACCACCCGGCTCACCGTCGACTCGTGCATGCCGATGTCCTCGGCGACGTCTCGCAGCACCATCGGCCGCAGGTGGTCGATGCCCTTGTCCAGGAAGTCGCGTTGCTGGCGGACGATCGAAGCGGCGACCTTGTAGATGGTGCGCTGCCGCTGGTCGAGGCTCTTGATCAGCCAGACCGCGGACCGGATCTTGTCTTTGATGAACTGCTGCGCCTCGGATTGCCGTCCCTCGGTGCGCATGGTCTGCAGCATGCGGCGGTAGGAGCGGCTGACGCGCAGCCGCGGCAGGCCGTCGTCGTTGAGCTGGATGACGTACTCGTCGCCCACCCGGCGGACGAAGACGTCGGGCTCGATGTAGTGCGGCCGCTCGGTCGAGAACTTGCGCCCCGGGTTGGTCTCGAGGGTGCGGATCAGCTCCACCGCCTCCTCGAGGGTCGCCAGCTCGATGCCCAGCTTCTTGGCGACGGCCGGGAACTGGCGGCGCAGGAACAGGTCCCATGCCTCCTCCGCCACCCGCCGCGCCAGCGCGTCGGCCGGCACGCCGCGGAAGTCCATCTGGCGTACCAGGCTCTCGCGCAGGTCGGTGCAGGCGATGCCCGGCGGGTCGAAGCTGCGCACCAGCTCGAGCGCGGCCTCGACTTCTTCCAAGGTGTAACCAGAGCCAGCAGAGCCAGCAGAGCCAGCGGAGCCAGCCTCGCTTGCAGCGCTGACGGCTCCCGGGTCCGTTACGGCTCCCATCAGGAGGATGGCGGGAAGGCCGCCGGCGTCGGCGCCGTTGTCGCTCTCCGCACCGCCGGCGCCCCCGTAGTCCCCGTCGATGCCGCCGCCAGGGCCCCCCCTGTCCCCCATCGCCCTGATCTCTTCCGTCGTGGCGACCAGGAAGCCGTCCGGATTGAGGTTGCCGATGATCAGCTCGGCGATCTCGCGCTGGCGCGGGTCCACCTCGGCCATGTGCAGTTGCCACAGCAGGTGGTCGTAGAGGTCGGGCTCGCGGGTGAGGCTGTTCTCGATCGGCGGCTCGTCCCGCTCTTCCGCCATGGACGAGTAGCCGGAGCCTTCCCAGTAGTCGCCGAAGTAGGCGTCGAGGTCGATGTTCTCCATCGACTCGCCGTGGTTGAGCTCCTCGCCGCCGTTGGCCGCCGTGGCGGCCTCCTTGCGCTCCTCGAACGGCGGCTCGGCCTCCTCCTCCGCCGGGTCGGGGTTGTCGGCGGCCTCGGCGGCTTCTTCCAGCACGGGGTTCTCGACCAGCTCCTGCGTGAGCAGGGTGTCGAGCTCCATGCGGGTCATCTGTAACAGCTTGATCGCCTGCTGCAGCGACGGTGTCATCACCAGCCGCTGCGCCAACTTGAGGGAGAGTTTTTGCTCTAATGCCATGCCAGGGAATGGACCTTACAGGGTGAAGTCCTCGCCGAGGTAGACCTTGCGCACTTGCGGGTCGGTAGAGAGCTCGAGAGGCGTGCCGGCGCGCAAGATCTCGCCATTGTTGATGATATAGGCACGGTCGGTTATTTTCAATGTTTCCCGCACGTTATGGTCGGTGATCAGGATCCCGATGCCCATCGACTTGAGGTGCCTGATGATGCCTTGGATGTCCAGGACGGCAATCGGGTCGATGCCCGCGAAGGGCTCGTCGAGAAGGATATACCACGGGCTGATCACCAGGGCGCGGGCGATCTCGACCCGCCGGCGCTCGCCGCCCGACAGCGCATAGCCGCGGTTGCGCCGCACCTTGGTCAGGCCGAAGTCGTTGACCAGCTGGTCGATGCGGCGCTCCTGCTCGGCGTGCGCGAGGTCCAGGGTCTCGAAGATGGCCCGCAGGTTGTCCTCGACCGACATGCGCCGGAAGATCGAGGGCTCCTGCGGCAGGTAGCTGATGCCGCGCTGGGCGCGCAGGTACATCGGCAGCTCGGTGATGTCCTCCTCGCCGAGGAAGACGGTGCCGGAGTCGGGGGTGGTCAGGCCGACCACCATGTAGAAGGTCGTGGTCTTGCCGGCGCCGTTGGGCCCCAGCAGGCCTACGATCTCGCCCGGGCCGACCTCGATCGACATCTTGTTGACCACCGCGCGGCCGCGATAGACCTTGCGCAAGCCTTCGGTATAGAGGCGCTGCGGCTCCTCGGTCATCGCCCGCCTCCGCCGCCCGGCCCGGCGGCCGCCGTGCCCTGGCCTGTCGAGGGCGCCGGACCGCCGGGAGCCGCGACGGCGGCGGCGGGCGCGGGAGTCGCGGGGCTGGCGGCGGCCGGCGGCTTGACCTCGTCCTTGCCCAGCACCTCGACCTTGCCGTCGTCGAGCGCGTAGCGCAGGCGCTTGCCATGCACCAGGTTGCCGTCGCGGTCGTGCATCACGACCGGGTCGCCGAAGACGTCGATCTTGCGCGTCTCGAGGCGGTAGACCCCGGTCTGGCCGTCGATCTTGCGGCCGGTGGCGGGGTCGTCGAGATGGGTCCCGCCGGTGCACGTCATCTGCTTGGCCTTGTGGTCCTGGTCGAGGTTGACGTCGAGCTGCTTGCAGGCCAGGGTCTTGCCCTCCTGGTCGACGTGGACGTTGCCGCTGTAGGTCAGCACGCCGCTGCCGTCGCGATAGAGCATGTTGGATGCCAGCACGGTGATCGGCCCGCTCGCCTGGCGACCGCTCCGGCCGGTGTCGGCGGCGCCGCCGCCGGTCCCGGCCGGCGCGGCCGCTCCGGCGGCTCCGGCCGCGCGCTGGGCGCCACCCGCGGCGCGGCTTCCAGGAGGCACGGCGGGCGTCGTGGCCGCCGGAGCCGCCGCGGCCGGCGGCGCCGGCCTGGCGGGTGTGCCGGACCGCGGCGAGCCGTCCTCCTGGCCGGGAATCCACACCGTCTTGACGCCGCCCGCCGCGGCCAGCTGGTCGCCCTGCGCCAGCCGCTCGCCGACCAGCTCCGGGGCGAGCAGGATGTTGTCGCCGCGCCAGGCGCGCACGTCGCCGCGGAAGACGAAGGACGCCTGCGGGCGCAGCCAGAACGCCTCGGCCGCCTGCACCATCACCGGCCCCTTCCCTTCTCCCAGGACGCCGCCGGCGAGGTTGGCGTCGCCGCTCTGCTGGATCACCGCGTGCACGTTCTCGACCGCGTGCACCAGCTGGTCGGCGGTGGTGTAGATGACGTGCGGCGCCCGCATCTCGCCGCGGGGGCTGACGACGTGGACCGGGGCGCCGAAGAAGTCGCCGCGCCCGGCGTCCATGTCCATCACGGCGCGGTCGCCGGTGGCGTTCACCTCGCCGTCGCCATAGGTGACCTGCTCGAGCAGCGTCACGCCGGCGATCTGCCCGTCGGTCCGGAAGACGGCATCCGCACGCTGGCCATGGGCATGGCGGACGGTGGGCTGGGGCGCCGGCGCCTTCGGCGGCGGCGCCGCGGCGGAGCGAGGCCCCGCCGGCTTCCCCGCCTTCGGCGGTGCCGCGGCGGCGGTGCGGGGCCCCGGCCCCGGCCCAGGAGGTCTCCCTGTCTTCGGCGGCGGCCCGGGTGCGTTTGCCGCCGGCGGGCCGATCTCCTCGATGTCGACGCCGCCGTAGGCGTTGGCCGACCGCAAGAGGTCCCGGTCGGCCAGCAGGCCCTCGATGTGCGGCGCCACCAGGTTGCGGGTGACGCCGTTGCCGGCGGTGTGCAGACTGGCCGGCTTGGCGGCGGTGCCCTCGAGGTCGATGCGTCGCACCAGGTTGCCCTTGGGCGTGAGCATCACCGCCAGGTCGTCTCCTTCCCAGGAGGTCCTGGTCGCCCCGGGCGCCGCGCTCTCGGCCGTCTCGCCGCTGACCTTGTAGAGGGCGCGCACGAAGGTGAGCGAGCTCTCGTCGTCCGAGAGCAGGCCGCTGATGCGGTCGGCATTGAGCTTGGCAGGGCCGCGATGCAGCTCGGCGTCCTCCTCCACCCGCAGCTGCCGGCGCTTGCGCTCGTAGATGGCCCTTTCAGCCTCGAGCCTGAGCGGCGGCTGGACCTCGGGGAAGGTCTCGATCCGCACGCTGCCGATCATCGAGTAGATCTCGTCCGGGAGCCAGGCCTGCAAGGTGTCGCAGCGCGCGAAGTACTTGCCGGCATACAGGATCCTCGCCACGCCGGGAGTGATCAGCAGGTTGCCCTTCTCCCGGATCAGCAGCTCCTTGCTGTAGATCTCGAGCTGCGAGGGGCCTTTGATCGAGACGTCGCCCCACAGGCGGCCCTCGTTGGTCGTGCGGTTGATGCTCGCCTCGTCGCTCTCGGCGTCGAAACGCCGGCCTTCCTTGTCGAACAGGGTCAGGCCGACGCTCTCGAGAAAGACGGTGTCCTCCTTGTCGACCCGGATGCTGTTGCCGCGCACCCGGAAGACCGCCTTGTCTCCCTGGGAGAAGGTGTAGTCGAAGTCCTTGCCGACCATCCTCGTCCCTTCCTCGAACCCCGGCGCGTCGGTGCGGGGGCGCCGTGGCCGCGGCGCGCCGGCGGCGCCGAAGAGGTAGAGGGCGACGACCACGCCGACCGCGGCGATCAGCGCCAGCATCAGCAGCACCCGGAAGCGGGTGACGGTGCGGCGGGTCGTCGGGCGCGGCATGCTGGTCATTCTAGTCCCCGCGGCTTGCGGCGACCCTTGCAGTTCCGGCGAGTGCCGGTAGCTGGCTGAGGGTCAGACGCTCCGGCTGTCGACCAGCCGCAGCACCGGGCCGCCGTGCCAGCCGTCGATCTCGGGATGGGCGAGGACCTCGAAGCGCCCGGCCAGGTCTCCTGCCCGCTCCTCCCACCGCCAGCCCAGCAGCTCGATGCGCGCGCCGTCGTCGCCTTCCGCCTCGGCCGACAGGTGGCCCTTGCCGAACAGCCGGGGTGGCCGCCGCAGACGCAGAGGGCCGGTGCGCAGCAGCGGCTGCGGGTTGCCCTGGCCAAAAGGCTCGAGACGGCGAAGCTCGGACACCAGCTCGGCGGAGACCGCCCGCGGCGGCAGCTCGAGATCGTAGAGGTGGCGCTTTTCGAGCCAGGCGGGCTCCCAGGACGCGGCCGCCGTTCGTTCCCACTCCCCTCGCAACTCGTCGAGCAGGTCGCAATCGAGCGACAGCCCGATGGCCTGGGCATGGCCGCCGAATCGCCGCAGCCGCGGCTGCCAGCCGGCCAGGAAGGCGTGCAGCGCCACGTCCGGCACGCTGCGGCCCGAGCCGGTGGCAAGATTGCCCTCGACGCTCAACAGCACCGTGGGCCGGTGCAATTCCTTGGCGATCCGGCCGGCGGCGACCCCCACCACCCCTTTGTGCCAGTCGGGGCTCCAGGCCACCAGGATGGCCGGCAGCGGATTGCGCTCGAGCAACTGCCGCCTGGCTTGCTCGACGACCTTCGCCTCCTCCGACTGCCGCTCGCGGTTCCAGCCGTCGAGCTCGGCCGCCAGCGCCAGGGCGCGGCCCGGATCGCGGCTGAGCAGCAGGTCCAGGGCGCGGTTGGGATCGTGCAGCCGCCCGGCGGCATTGAGGCGCGGACCCAGCCGGTAGCCGACGTCGGCGGCGGTGAACGGCGGCCGCAGGCCGGCCTGCTGGATCAGGGCGCGCAGCCCGTGGGAGCGCGAGTCGGCCAGGGCGCGCAGGCCGAGAGCGGCGATGACGCGGTTCTCGCCGCGCAGCGGCACCATGTCGGCGATCGTGCCGAGGCAGGCGATCCGCAGCAGCGGCAAGGGATCAAGGGGACGGCCGCAGCGGCCGGCCAGGGCGGTCGCCAGCTTGAAGGCGAGGCCGGCGGCGGCGAGATCCGGGAAGGGGTAGGAGCAGCCGCTCTGGCGCGGGTTGATCTGCGTCGCCCCGGCCGGCAGGCCGCCGTCGGGCAGGTGGTGGTCGGTGACCACCACGTCGAGCCCGGCGGCGAGCGCCGCGGCCGCCGCTTCGCCCGCCGAGCTGCCGCAGTCGGCGGTCAGGATCAGCCGGCAACCGAGCGCGCGCGCCCGTTCGACGTGCAGCGGCTGGAAGCCGTAGCCTTCGCGCAGACGGTCGGGCAGGATCGGCTGAGCTCCGATGCGGCACGCGCGCAGCGCCGCCGCGAGCAGGGCCGTGGCGCTGATCCCGTCGACGTCGTAGTCGCCGACGATCGCCACCTGCTCGCCGCGGTCGCGCGCCGCCAGCAGGCGCTCGACGGCGGCGTCCATCCCGGCCAGCCGGAACGGATCGTGGAGCTGGTCGAGCGCGGGCTCGAGGAAGCCGGCGGCCGCCGGCGGGTCGGCGACGCCGCGGCGCGCCAGGAGCGCCGCCATCCAGGCTGGAAAGCCGCTTCCCTCGAGGTCGGCGGCAGCGGCCGGGACCGGCGCCGGCACCCACCTGGGGCCTTCAGGCACCCGCCTGGGGCCTCCAGGTGAAAACACGGCGGTGCCTGGCTGTCTGTGGGGTCGCCGGGCCGGCAGCGTCGGGTCCGGGCGGGCGTGCGCTCAGGTCATCCCTCGTCGAGGGCGCCCAGGGAACGGAATCTCTGGTAGCGGCGCGCCAGCAGCTCGTTGACGGAAAGACGCTCGAGCTCGCCGAGCGCCTGGGCGATGGTTTCGCCGACTCGCCGGCACGTGGCCTCCGGATCGGTGTGGGCGCCGCCCAAGGGCTCGGGGATGACGGCGTCGACCACTCCCATCGCCAGCAGGTCCGGTGCGGTCAGGCGCATCGCTTCGGCGGCCGCGGCCTTTTGCTCCTGGTCTTTCCACAGGATGGCGGCGCAGCCCTCGGGCGAGATCACCGAGTAGGTCCCGTACTCGAGGACGAAGACCCGGTCGCCGACGCCCAGGGCGAGGGCGCCGCCGCTCCCGCCTTCGCCGGTGATGGTGACGACGATCGGCACTTCGAGGTGGGCCATCTCGAGGAGGTTGCGGGCAATCGCCTCGGCCTGGCCGCGCTCCTCGGCGTCGATGCCCGGATAGGCGCCGGCGGTGTCCACGAAGGTCAGCACCGGCCGCCCGAACTTCTGCGCCAGCTTCATGATGCGCAGCGCCTTGCGGTAGCCCTCGGGGCGCGGCTGGCCGAAGTTGCGGTGGATGCGCTCGCGGGTGTCGCGGCCCTTCTCGTGGCCGATGACGGCGACGCTGCGGCCGCCGAAGCTGGCGAAGCCGCCGACGATCGCGGCGTCGTCGCCGTAGGCGCGGTCGCCGTGCAGCTCCACCCAGTCGGTCATCAGGTAGCCGATGTAGTCCAGGGTGTAGGGGCGCTCGGGGTGTCGCGCCACCTGCACCTTCTGCCAGCGCGAGAGGCTGGCATACACCTCGGCGGTCGTCTTCTTGAGCGTGGCGCGCAGGCGGTCCAGCTCTTTTTCCTGGCCGCCGCCGGAAGGAAAGCTCTCGAGCTCCTGGATGCGGCGGCGCAGCTGGACCAGCGGTTCTTCGAACGACTCGGACGACGTCTGCATAAGCCGGGAGGGACGCTAGCACAAACTCACATCAGCTGCTGCGGATCGACGTCGACGGTGAGGTCGTAGGGCGGGCTCTTGGGGAGCACCTCGGCCAGCAAGCGGTGCAGGTCGCGGAAGGCCGCCGCGCGGGCCAGGAGCTGGAAGCGCCACTCGCCGCGCAGCCGCTCGAAAGGAGCCGGCGCCGGTCCCGTCAGGCGGACGCCGCTGCTCAGCGGATGGGCGACCAGGGCGTCCGCGAGCTCCTGGATGCCGGCCTGGGCACGCTCGCGCTTGCGGTCGCGCACCAGCAGCTGGACCATGCGGGTGTAGGGCGGGTAATGGAAGACCCGGCGGAAGCGCATCTCCTCGGCGACGAAGGCGTCGTCGTCGCCGGTCAGCGCCGCCTGGATGGCGTAATGGTCCGGATGGAAGGTCTGGATCACCACGCGGCCCGGCCGCTCGCCGCGGCCGGCACGGCCCGCCACCTGGGTCAGCAGGTTGTAGGTGCGCTCGACGGCGCGGAAGTCGGGAAAGCTCAGGTAGGTGTCGGCGGCGAGGACGGCGGTGAGCGAGACCCGCGGGAAGTGATGTCCCTTGGATACCATCTGGGTGCCGATCAGCACCCGCGTGTCGCCGCGCTCGAAGCGCTCGAGCACCGCCGCCAAGCCGCCGGGCCGCCGGGTCGCGTCGCGGTCCAGGACGTCCACGGCGACGCCGGGGAAGAGCTCGCGGAAGTCCTCCTCGACCCGTTCGGTGCCGGCGCCGATCGGTTCGAGGGCCGCCTCCGAGCAGACCGGACAGGCAGCCGGGGCGTTGATCGCCGAGCCGCAGTAATGGCAGAGCAGCCGCCTGGCGCGGCGGTGATAGGTGCGCGGCAGGCCGCAGTCCGGACAGCGCATCGCTTCGCCGCAGGCCCGGCACAAGAGCATCGGCGAGTAGCCGCGGCGGTTGCGCAGCAAGATCACCTGCTCGCCGGCGGCCAGCGAAATCTCGATCTCCTGGCGCAGCCGGGCCGAGAAATGCACCTCGCCGGGCCGCCGGCGCAGCCCTTCCTCCTGCCGCAGATCGACCAGGATTCCCTGGGGCAGCGCGCCATGCCCCACTCGCGCCGTCAACGCCAGCAGGCCGAGCTTGCCGCTGTCGACGTTGTGGCGGCTCTCGAGGCTGGGGGTTGCCGACACCAGCAGGGTCGCGGCGCCGGCGCTGCGGCCGCGCACCAGGGCGAGGTCGCGGGCGTGGTACCGGGGGGTGATCTCCTGCTTGTAGGCCGGGTCCTGCTCTTCGTCCACCACCAGCAGGCCGAGGTCGGCGACCGGCGCGAACAGGGCCGAGCGCGGCCCCAGGACCACCATCGCCTCGCCGCGGCGGACGCGTTCCCACTCCTGGTTGCGCTCGCCGCTGCCGAGGCCCGAGTGCAGGATGGCCAGCCGCTCGCCGAACCGTTCGAGCACCTCGCGCGCCAGGGCGGGCACCAGGGCGATCTCGGGGACCAGCAGGATCGCCGACCGGCCCTGGTCCAGGGCGGCGGCGGCGGCCCGCAGGTAGACCTCGGTCTTTCCCGACCCGGTCATGCCGCGCAGCAGCAGCGGCGAGAAGCGGCGGCGAGAGATGGCGGCGACGACCGCCGCGACGGCGCTCTCCTGATCGGGGCGCAGGTGGAAGGCCGGGATCGGGAGGGGTGCTGGCCCGGTCGCGCTCCCGCTCCCGGGTGTCCCCGGCTGGCTCCCGGATGTCCCCGGCTGGCTGCCGGCGGTCCCGTGCGCTGCCGGCCCCTCGCCACCGGCGCCGGGGGTGCCAGCGCCGCCGGTGGCCAGCCGCGGCGCCAGGCGGTGGCGGTCGAGCGACAGGCGCTCCACCTGGGTGAACCGGCGCAGCACGCCGCGGGAGACCAGCCGCGTGAGCACGCCGGCGCCGCAGGCCGCCGCTGCCAGCACTTCGGCGGACGTCGCCGGGCGGCCCACCGCGGCCAGGT
>DATKFK010000936.1:0-4058 GCA_035544375.1 Thermoanaerobaculia bacterium | reverse complement strand
CCGAGGAGGAGCCCGCCGACTTCCTGAAGCGCGAGCAGCTGCGCCTGTTCCTGGCGTTGCGCGAGGACCGCGACCACAATCGGGCGGAGCGCGAGCGCGACGAGGCCGCGCAGCGCGCCGACCCCACCCGGCCACCGCTCGCCTGGTACCTGGGCGACAAGATCAAGATCGACGACGTGTCGCTGTCGCCCAGCGGCGACTGGATGCTGGTCGTCACCCATCCGAAAGACGCCAAGGACGGCAAGAAAGCGTGGCTGCCGAGGTTCGTCACCGACACCGGCTACGTCAACCCCGAGGAGGTGCGGCCCCTGGTCGGGACCGGCGGCGGCCCGGGGCAGAGCTTGATCCTGCTCGACCTCCGCCACCACCAGCGCCACGACCTCGATCTCTCCGAGCTGCCGGGCATCAAGGACGACCCGCTCAAGTCCCTGCGCGCCGCCGCCCAGGCGCGCGCCAAGGCGGCCGCCGCCGCTGACGCCGCGAAGGCGCCGGCCCCGCCTCCCGACGCCGGAGCCGGCAAGGGTTCCGGCGCGGGCCCGGCCGCCGGCGAGCCGCCGCCCGCCGACAAGCTCGCCGCGCCGGCGGTGCGGGCGGTCGAGGTCCAGGACGCCGCCTGGACGGAAGACGGCCGCCGCGCCGCGGTCGAGCTGCACGCGGTCGACAACAAGGACCGCTGGATCGCCACGGTCGATCTGGACGGCGCCCGGCTGGTCCCGCGGCATCGCGAGACCGACAGCGCCTGGATCAACTGGGACCACAACACCATCGGCTGGCTGGCCGACGGCCAGACCCTCTACTTCGAATCCGAGGAGAGCGGCTACAACCACTTCTATCTGCTCGACGCCCGCGACGGCCGCATCCGCCAGCTGACCAGCGGCAGGTTCGAGGTCAGCTCGCCCGAGCCGAGCGCCGACGGCCGCACCCTGTACTACGTCGCCAACGCCGGCCATCCCGGCGACTACGACGTCTGGCGGGTCGACGTCGCCAGCGGCAGGTCCGAGCAGCTCACGCGCCTGGGCGGTCTGACCGGCTTCTGGCCGTCGCTCGACGAGCGGCAGCTGCTCATCGTCCACTCGAGCATCGCCCGCCACAACGAGCTCTACGTGCAGGCGAACCAGCCGGGCGCCGAGGCGCGCCGCCTCACCGACACCGTCAGCTCCGCGTTCAAGGAGCAGCGCTGGACGATCCCCGAGATCGTGCCGGTCCCCTCCACCCACGGCGCCGGCGTGATCTATTCGCGCCTCTACACCCCGCCGCCTGGGGCCGGCGGCGGCGCCGCGAGCGGCAAGCGCCCGGCCGTGGTCTTCATCCACGGCGCCGGCTACCTGCAGGACGCCCATGCCGGCTGGTCCTACTACTTCCACGAGTTCATGTTCCACACCTTCCTCACCCGGCGCGGCTACGTGGTGCTGGACATGGACTACCGCGCCTCCGCCGGCTATGGCCGCGACTGGCGCACCGCCATCTATCGCCAGATGGGCCACCCCGAGCTCGAAGACCTGCAGGACGGCGTCGATTGGCTGGTCCGCCACCAGGATGTCGACCGCGCGCGGGTCGGCGTCTACGGCGGCTCCTACGGCGGCTTCCTGACGCTGATGGCGCTGTTCCGCAAGCCCGACCTGTTCGCGGCCGGCGCCGCCCTGCGCCCGGTCACCGACTGGTCCGACTACAACCAGGATTACACCGGCGCCATCCTCAACAATCCCGAGATCGACCCCGAGGCTTACGAGCGCAGCTCGCCGATCGAGTACGCCGCGGGCCTCGCCAAGCCGCTGCTGATCTGTCACGGCATGGTCGACGACAACGTTTTCTTCGTCGACTCGGTGCGCCTGGTGCAGCGGCTCGTCGAGCTCGGCAAGCAGGACTTCCAGATCGCGCCCTACCCCGTCGAGTCTCACGCCTTCGAGCGGCCGAGCAGCTGGCTCGACGAGTACCGCCGCATCTACCGGCTGCTCGCCGCGAGGACGCAATGAGCCGGCCCGGCGCGACGGCCGCCGGCGACGGGCCGGCCGCGGGCGGCGGGCCGCCGCGCCTGCGCCCCGCGCGGCCGGAGGAGGCCGACCTGCTGATCGAGCTGCAGGCGCGGCTGGCGCGCGAGACCGAGGGCCTCGAGCTCGACCCCATCGCGCTGGGCCGGGGCGTGCGCGCGGTCTTCGACGATCCCGGCCTCGGCGAGTACTGGGTCGCGGAGCTCGGCGGCAAGGTCGCCGCCTGCCTGCTGGTGACCCGCGAATGGAGCGACTGGCACAACGGCACCGTGCTCTGGATCCAGGGCGTCTACGTCGTGCCCGAGCACCGCGGCCGCGGCCTCTATCGCGCCCTCTACGAGCACCAGCGCCGCCGCGTCGAGGCCACCCCCGACCTCATGGGCATCCGGCTGTACGTCCACCGGGGCAACCGCGCGGCGCGAGCGGTCTACGCCCGCCTGGGCATGACCGACGAGCACTACGTCCTCTGCGAGTGGATGAAGTAGGCGCCGGCACTTTTTGTAAAGCTGCCACGCCGCTGGCAAGACGGATTGCCGTTTCGGCGCGACGCCGCCCGAAAGCGCGGCGCCGCCGGTGCCCGCAAAAGCCCATGTTTGCTGGGTTTTCGGCCTGCCCCCAGGCGCCGCGGCCACGGCTTGCTGCTGGCTCGTTGCTTGCAGCAGTGGTTTGTGAACGCCGGAGGTGGGGTTGGTGCAGAACCGTACTGAGTCGTCGCTGCGCGTGATCGTCGAGCCTGCCCGCGGGAAGGTGCTGGTGGAAGCCGTTCCACCCGCCCCATCCTCCGGGAGCGGCGAGCTGCCGGGCCTGGACCTCGCGCTCGCGGACTGGGAATCCGACTCCTTTTCCCTCGCCGATTTCGACCGCTACGCCGAGACGGTGGCCGCCGACGCGGCGGGCGCCGCCTTCGAGATCCGGTTGAGCGGCGAGAGCAGCCGCTTGGCGCGCGCGGCCCGCCAGGTCGCCCTGCATTGCCAGCGCCTTGCCGTCCGCCGTAACGCCGCCTCGAGCGGCGAGGTCTTCGACCGCGTGCTCGCCGGCCACCGCCGGTTCCGCGACCTGCCGCTGCCGTCGGCGGCGGCCGGCTACGCGCACGCTCTCGACGCCTGGCAGTGGCTGCTGCGCCTCGATCCCGAAGCGGGCCTCGCCGTGCAGCTCGCGGCGCTCTTCCACGAAGCCTGGCGTCTGGCCCCCCCGGAGCATCCCGCTGCCCCCCCGGAGCATCCCGCTGCCCCCTTGGAGCATTCCGCTGCTTCCCTGGAGCATTCCGAGCACTCCGATAGCCACGCGAACGCCTGCCGCTTGCAGGGAGCCTGGCTGACCGACGAGCTGCTGGCCGAGGCGGGCATCGACCTGGCGACCAGGGTGCGCGTTCACCGCTTGATCGCCGGCCGCGAGCGCCCGCCCGCCGCGGCCGAACCGGATCGAGCCCTGCTCGACGAGGCCGACGCCCTCTCCTGGCTCTCGTTCGGCGCCGTGGCCGGAAGCGGCGGCAGCGCTGACTGCCCTGCCGCGGTGGGCGAGGCCGGCGTGCTCGGCGCCGGGCAGGCCGCGCGCCAGATCGCCGACGCCCTGGCATGCCTGCGTCCGGCCGCGCGCGTCTGGCTCCGCGGCCTGCGGCTGCGCGGCGAGGTGATCCGGCTGCTCGAGGCCGAGCTGGCACGCCAGGCACCCCTGGCAGCCCTGGCACCCCTGGCGCCCGACCACGAGGCCGCGCTCATCGCCGCCGAGATCGACTTCCCCGCCGCCGTGCCGCAGGTCCAGGCCGCCGCGCGCCGCGGCGCCACCGCCGCCGCCGCCATGGCCCGGAAGCGCCTGGCGGCCGGCATGGCGGGCAGCGCCGGGCTCGCCCCCACCCGCGTCAGCGCCCTGCTGGCGCGCGCCGCCCGCCTCGGGGACCTGGCCGCACATCCCGCGAGTGCGGCAGACGTCGCGGCCGCGCGCACCCTGGCCGCCACCGGCGCCAGGCCGGCGTCCGGGAGCGACGGCGCCGGCGCGTCGCGCGCCCGGCGGCGGCTGCTTGCGGTCGCCGCGGCCAAGCTCGCCCGCACCAAGCGTTCGCCGGCGCCAGCC
>DATKFK010000935.1:0-2676 GCA_035544375.1 Thermoanaerobaculia bacterium | reverse complement strand
CCTCGGAGCCGCGCGCGCCACCCTGGTCGGAAACGCCCAGCCAGTCGAGGAAGGCGGCCTCGACTCGGTTCGCGAACAGTACCTCGCCCGCCACCCCAACAGCCGCTACTGGGTCGACTTCGCCGACTTCGGCTTTTTCCGCCTTGAACCCATCGACGTCTACTACGTCGGCGGCTTTGGCGTCATGGGGTGGGTTGACGCCTCGGACTACGCCACCGCCGCTCCCGATCCGTTGGCCGAAGCCGCGCCCGGCATCCTCGCCCACATGAACGCCGACCACGTCGACTCCATGATCAAGCTGGCGAGGACCTACGCGCAGATCGAGGCCGCCGAAGCCACCATGACGTCGGTCGATCGCCTCGGCTTCCATCTCCGCCTCAAGACCACCGAAGGCATGAAAGGCGTCCGCATCAACTTCACCAGCGAAGTCGTCACCGCAAAAGAAACCCGCGAAGTGCTGGTCGAGATGGTTCGGAAGATTCAATAGCCAGTTGAACGATTAATGGAATATCTACCGGTATGATGGCGCCTGCCGTCTAGTGGACTGCTATTGGTCGCATCTGTGCTGGCCCTGATCGTTCTCATAATCTTCGCGACGCGGTCAGACTGAAACTAATTTTCTAGTTGACACCAAACCCAAAGCTAACTAAATTATTAATAGATCGTCTGTAGGGACAGGTCCTGCATAAGACCCTCCCCCAGGCCTCTCGCAGACCAGTCCAAATATGCCGCCGAAACGCTCCATCACGCTCACTCCCGCCGAACTTCGGCTCATGAAGGTCCTCTGGACCCGCGGCGAGTCGGCTGTTTCTGACATGGTGTCGGCCACCGCCGACGACGGCGCCCTGGCCTATACGTCGGTCCTTACCACCATCCGCATCCTTGAGCAAAAAGGCTACGTCGAGCACCGCCAGGAAGGCCGCGCCTTCCTCTACAGCGCGTCCATCGGCGAACAGGAAGCCAGCCGCTCTGAGGTGCGTCACGTTTTGCAGCGCTTCTTCGGCAACTCCCGCGAGCGCCTGCTGCTTTCCCTGCTCGGCGACGACGAGATTACCCCCGACGAACTGCGCCGTCTTAAAGAAGCCATCGCCGCAGCAGATGTGGACGAGGAGGTCGCGGAATGAGCCCGTTCTTCCAGCTCTTTTCCAATCTTTCCGCCCAGGCCACCGGAGCGCTCGTCTCCGCGGTCTGGCAAGGCGCTTTGCTCGCCGCTTTGGTCGGCCTCAGCCTCCGCCTGTTTCCGCGGCTCAGCCCCGCGGTGCGCTCCATCATCTGGCTCAATGTCTTTATCGTGCTCGCCTTCCTGCATCTGGTGCCTTTCGCCCTCGGCAGCAGCCCAGCCCCGCGCCTGGCTTCCCATGCGGTCTTCCTCGATTCCCGCTGGAGCCTTGCCGTCGCCGGCATCTGGCTGGCGCTGTCGGCCTTTCGTGCCGTGCAGCTGGTCGTCAGCGCTCTCCATCTGCATGCGCTGTCCGGCCGCGCCGTGCCCGTTGATACCGATCCGGAACTCGATCCGCTCCTGGTCGCGCCCTTCAACCGGCGGGTCCGCCTCTGCGCATCCATCGAAGTCGCCCGTCCCAGCGTCCTCGGCTTCTTCCGCCCGCGCATTCTTGTTCCTCCTGCCGTCCTCGACGGCTTGTCCCCCGATGAGCTCCGCCAGATCGTCATCCACGAGATGGAGCACCTGCGCCGCGGCGACGACTGGACTAACCTCCTTCAGAAGCTTGCCCTCGTCGTATTCCCGCTCAATCCCGCGCTCCTCTGGGTCGAGCGCCAGCTCTGCACTGAGCGCGAACTGGCCTGCGACGATCGCGTCCTCCGCTCCGGCTCCGGGCGCAAGGCCTACGCTCTCTGCCTCACGCACCTGGCCGAGTTCGCCCTCATCCGCAAAGGCTTCTCCCTCGCCCTCGGAGCATGGGAGCGCCGCCCCGAACTCGTCCGCCGCGTTCAGCGCATCCTCAGCCAACCGGTCCGCACCATGGGTCGCAAGCCCGCGCTGATCGTCTCCGGAGCCCTGCTGTCCGGCGTCTTCGCCTGCACGCTCACACTCGCGCACACACCGCAGCTGGTCGCCTTCGTCCCGGTCGGGCCCTCGCAGCAGGCACAAGTCCTGTCTGCCCTCGACACCGGCTCCGTTGATATGATTCACGCTCTCGCCGGCAGCCAGGCCCGTGCCTTCGACGCCGACATGCACACCGATGCGCGACCGCAGTCAGAACAGGCATTCGTGCGCCCCGTCGCTCTCAGATCGCACCCGGCAAAGACCCTCCATCCCTGCCCCATCAAAGCTTCGCGCAAGCACCGCGACCTGCCCCAGTTCCAGCCCGTCCGGCTCGCCGAGCTCAGAATGCCCGACGAACCTGCGCCCGTCGAGTGCCCGCGCACCTTCGCAGTCCTGGCGCGCTGGTCTGAGATGCAATCCGCCCGGCGCGCCGTCAACGCCATCAATCGTATGCAGCAGCCGCAGCGCATCAGTGTCGTATCCGCCGTATACGTCCTCCGGACGCCCACCGGCTGGGTCATCATCGAGATTTAGCAGGCCCGGCGCAGCACCCGGGGTCACCGGCGACAGGTCTTCGTCGACGGGGTAATCAGCGTACCGCACCCATTTCAGAAACAGAACGACTTAACCATCGGAGAATATGAACCATGTCACCAGCAACTACTCATTTAATA
>DATKFK010000934.1:0-13850 GCA_035544375.1 Thermoanaerobaculia bacterium | reverse complement strand
ACTCCTGATCTGGTGATGGACGTCGTTTCCGAAGTGGGCCGCTTCAGCGAGGAGGTCCTGTTGCCGCTCAATGCCGCGGGCGATCGGGAGGGCTGCCGGTTCGAGAACGGCGCCGTCCGGATGCCGACGGGCTTCAGCGAGGCTTACAAGCTCTACCGCGAGGGCGGCTGGCCCGGCCTCAGCTCGCGCCCCCAGTACGGCGGCCAGGGGTTGCCATACTCGGTCGCCATCATGGTGACCGAGGTGCTCTGCGCCGCGAACCTCTCGTTCGCGATGGTGGCCGCCCTCTCCCACGGTGCCTATGCGGCGCTCGATCACCACGCGACCGGCGCGCTCAAGGCGGCCTTCCTGCCCAAGCTCGTCGATGGCACCTGGGCCGCCACGATGTGCTTGACCGAGCCGCAGGCCGGCACCGATCTCGGCCTCCTGCGCATGCGGGCGGAGCCCTCCGCCGACGGCGCCTGTCGCCTCACCGGCAGCAAGATCTTCATCTCGGGCGGCGAGCACGATCTGACCGAGAACATCGTGCACCTGGTCCTGGCGCGCCTGCCCGACGCCCCGGCAGGGATCAAGGGGATCAGCCTCTTCGTCATCCCCAAGCTCCGCGAGGAAGGCGGGAAGCTGGTGCCCAACGGGGTCACCTGCGGCTCGATCGAGCACAAGATGGGGATCAAGGCCTCGCCGACCTGCGTCATCAACTTCGACGGTTCGACCGGGTACCTGGTCGGCGAGGCGCACAAGGGCATGAAAGCGATGTTCACCTTCATGAACGGCGCCCGCCTGCACGTCGGCGTGCAGGGTCTGGCGCTCGCCGAGGCTGCCTACCAGGCAGCGGTGCAGTTCGCCAGGGAGCGCCTGCAAGGGCGGGCGCTGACCGGCGCGAAGAATCCGCGGCAGGAGGCGGACCCGATCCTCGTCCATGCCGACGTGCGCCGGATGCTGCTCACGATCCGCGCCTTCGTCGAAGGCGCGCGCGCCCTGACCGCCTGGGCAGCGCTCGAGATCGATCACGCCGACAACGACCCCGATCCCGAGCGGGCGATGATCGGCGACGACATGGCATCCCTGCTGACGCCGATCATCAAGGCTTTCCAGACCGACCTCGGATTCGAGATGACGAACCATGCGCTACAGGTCTGCGGCGGCTACGGCTACACCGTGGACTACGGCGTCGAGCAGCTGGTGCGCGACTGCCGTATCACCCAGATCTACGAGGGGACCAACGGCGTCCAGGCTCTCGACCTGGTCGGACGCAAGCTGCCGGCGCACATGGGCCGGTACCTGCGGCGCTTCTTCCACCCGGTGCAGGAATTCCTCGCCGCGGAAGCGGACAACCCGGCGCTTCGGGAGCTCGTCACGCCGGTGGCCAAGGCCTTCGAGCGCCTGCAGCGGGCCACCGCCTGGCTGGCCCAGGAGAGCCTCGGGAACCCCGACCAGGCCGGCGCGGCGGCGAACGAGTATCTCCACCTGTTCGGCTACGTGGCGCTTGGCTACCTGTGGGCGCGGATGGCGAAGGTGGCGCTCGCCAAGGCCGGCGGCGCGGATGCGTCGTTCTACGCGGCAAAGGTCGCGACGGCCCGCTTCTACATGCAGCGCGTGTTGCCCAGAAGCAGCTCCCTGTTTGCCAACGTCATGGCCGGCAGCGGCCCCATCATGGAGTTCCCGGACTCGGCCTTCTGACCGATGGAGCCAGGAGGGCGGTTCCCCGAGCCGCGAACGGTGCGCGCGTGATTTACGCGGCCTGCCGGCGCCTCATCCTGGTCACGAAGGGAACAGTGCTGAGCGCACCGAGGGTGACCAGGGTCCAGCCGACCTTCCGCCGGCGCTTGCGATCCTCTCTCCGAGCAACAGGGCGACCCCGGCCCCGATCGCCGCACGAGTGCCGGCGAAGAAACCCAGCTCGGGCAAGCTGATCTCTCGCCTCGAGCGCTGTCCTGCTTGTTTGCGGAATTTCTTGCGCACGGGGAATGCTCCTTCCGCTAGTTCCGTGTCGGCCCGCGGCAGGCCGCCGCGACAGCCGTTACTCGGAGAAGGTGCAATTTCGCTGCCTGTTGCGGGCTCGAGAAGGTCCAGGCAACCCCTCGGCTCCTGGCCTGCCCGGCCCGTCAGGCGGGCGTCACGTAGGCGGAGGTGATTCCGCCATCGACGAGGAAGGTCGCTCCGGTCATGAAGGAGGACTCGTCCGAGGCCAGGAAGAGGGCGGCCTGGGCGATCTCTTGCGCCTGGCCGAAACGGCCCATGGGGATGTGGACCAGGCGGCGCTGCCTCTTCTCCTCGGTATCCAGGTACTTCATCAGCAGCTCGGTTTTCAGCGGGCCTGGGCAGAGGGCGTTGACCCGTATGCTCTCGCGGGCGTGGATCGTGGCCAGCTCGCGAGTCATGGCCAGGACCCCCCCCTTGCTGGCGGTGTAGGCGAGCTGCGGCGTCGCCGCGCCGAGGATGGCCACGAACGAGGCGGTATTGATGATGGAGCCGCCGCCGGCCCGGCGCAGGGCGGGGATGCCGAACTTGCAGCCGAGAAAGACCCCCTTGAGGTTGACCCTCATGGTCAGGTCCCAGACGTCTTCCTCGGTCGAGGTGGCGTCGCTGTCGTCCGCGTGGGAGATGCCGGCGTTGTTGAACAGTATGTCCAGCCGGCCGAAGGTCTCCTCGGCGGCGCCGATCATGGACTGGCAGTCGCCGGCCTTCGACACGTCGGCGTGGACGTAGATCGCCGCGCTGCCGCCGGCCTGCAGCTCCGCCGCCGCCGCCTGGCCGGCGGCATCGTCGACGTCCACCACCGCCACCCGCGCCCCCTCGCGGGCGAACAGGCGCGCGGACTGAAGCCCGATCCCCGAGCCGCCGCCGGTGATGAGCGCGACTTTTCCTTCCAGACGCTTTCCCATTTGATTGGCCCCGATCAGGCCCGCTCGAAATATCTCGCCCGCTCCCAGCAGGTCACCACCTCGTCGAACTTCCGCTGCTCGGTGCGGAGAAAATGGAGGTAGTGCCCCGCCACGGCTTCCCCAAAAGCTTCGCGAGCCAGGCCGCTGCGCTCGAATTCCGCGATCGCCTCGCGCAGGGTGGATGGGATGCGCGGCAGGCCGGACGGATCGTAGGCGTCTCCGCACAGGATCTCGGGAGGCTCGATGCGGTTGCGGATGCCGTCCAGGCCGGCGGCAATGGCCGCGGCATAAGCGATGTAGGGATTGGCGTCCGCCCCCGGAATGCGGCATTCGATGCGTAGGGACGGCCCGCTGCCCACCACCCGGAAGCCGGCCGTGCGGTTGTCATAGCTCCAGGCGATCGCGACGGGCGCCCACGACCGCGCCTGGAACCGCTTGTAGGAAGCGGGATACGGCGCGTAGCAGGCGCAAAGGGCGCGCGTGTGCCGCATCCACCCGCCCAGGAACCAGCGGAACGTGTCGCTTGCCTTGACCGGGCCGATGGGTTGGTCGCCCGGGAAGAGGTTCCGCCGGCCTTCCTTGTCCCTCAGGCTGACGTGCATGTGGGAGCTCGAACCCGTCTGCCTCTCGTCCCACTTCGCCATGAAGGTCACCGCCTTGTCCTGCGCCCAGGCGATCTCCTTGGCGGCATGCTTGTAGAGGACGTTGCGGTCGGCCTGGCCGAGGGCCTCGCTGAAGCGGAGGTTGATCTCCTGCTGGCCGAGGCCCGCCTCCCCCTTGCTGCATTCCACGGGAACGCCGCTGTCGCCGAGATGGCGCCTGATCGCGCCGATCAGGCCCTCCTCCTTCGTCCCTTGGAAAACGTGGTAGTCCTCGTTGTAGGTGCCCATGGGATGGAGATCGTGGTAGCTCTTCTCCCGCGCCGCGCCGAAGCTGTCGTCGAAGACGTAGAGCTCGATCTCCGTGCCGCTCATCACCGTGAATCCGGCGGCGCTCGCCCGCGCCAGCTGGCGCCTCAGCATGCGGCGCGGCGAGACCTCGACCGGCTGCTCGTCATGATCGAACAGGTCGCACAGCACGAGGGCGGTTCGCTGCAGCCAGGCGGCGCGGCGCAGAGTGTCGAGGTCCGGCACGCAATGGAAGTCGCCGTAGCCGGTCTTCCAGCCGGTGTAGGCGTATCCCGGGATGGCCTCCATCTCCATGTCGCAGGCGAGCAGGTAGTCGCACGCATGCATGCCGCCCTCGGCCACCTCGTCGAGGAAGTAATGACCGGTGAAGCGCTTTCCCATCAAGCGGCCGTACATGTCCGGGAACACCGCCAGCACGGTCTCGATCTCGCCGCGTTCGACGAGGTCCCGCAGCTCCGGCAGGGTCAGCATGCCGCGCACCGGCTTGCCGTCGGGCCGCTGGTCACCTTGCAGGCCCATCGTCACTCCGCCGCGATGAACACGCTCTTCCACTCGCTGTAGTGATCGAGCGCCTGGGGGCCCAGCTCGCGTCCGAAGCCGCTGCGCTTGACGCCGCCGAAGGGCATCTCCAGGTGGACGCTCCAGCTCGAGTTGACCGAGAGGACCCCCGTCTCGACGGCACGCACCACGCGCAGGGCCCGCGCCAGGTCCCGCGTCCAGAGCGAGCCGGAGAGGCCGTAGATCGAGCCGTTGGCCATCCGGATGGCTTCCTCTTCGCCGTCGAAGGGCAGGATGGAGACGACCGGACCGAAGATCTCCTCCTGCGCGATCGTCATGTCGGGGGTCACGTCGCAGAAGACCGTGGGATCGTAGAAGCAGCCCCGATCGAAGGCTTCGCCCCGCAGCGCCTCTCCTCCGGCACAGAGCGTCGCCCCCTGGTCCACGCCCTGGCGGACGTAGCCGTGCACCCGTTCGCGGTGCTCGCGCGAGATGAGCGAGCCGATCTCGGTCGACTCCTGCAGGGGGTCGCCGATGCGCAGGGCCCGCGTGCGCGCCACGAAACGCTCGACGACCTCGTTGTAGACCGGCCGCTCGACGAGGATGCGGCTTCTGGCACAGCAGTCCTGCCCCGCGTTGCCGAAAGAGCCGGAGACGGACGATCCGGCCTTCTCGAGGTCGGCGTCGGCGAAGATCAAGCTGGCCGACTTGCCGCCCAGCTCGAGGGAAACCCGCTTGACGTCGCCGGCGGCCAGGCGCATGACCTCGCTGCCGACCTGCGTCGAGCCGGTGAAAGCGACTTTCCGCACGTCGGGATGCCGGGCGAGCGCCGAGCCGGCCTCGCCGCCGGGTCCCGGCACCACGTTGAGCACTCCGGGCGGCACTCCGGCGGCGGCGGCCATCTCGGCCAGCCGCAGGGCCGTCATCGGCGTCGCCGACGCCGGCTTGACGACCACCGAGTTGCCGAGCGCCAAGGCGGGCGCAACCTTCCAGGTGGTGATGGCGAACGGGAAGTTCCAGGGCACGATGAGACCGCAGACGCCGACCGGCTCGCGGAAGGTGAGGCCGGTGCCGGGGGCTCCCACCGGCACGGTCTGGCCGCCGCAGGCAGGGACCAGGCCCGCGTAATACTGGAAGCAGGCCGCTCCCATCTCGATTTCGCCCCGGGCCTCTTGGATCGGCTTGCCGACGCTGCGCGATTCGAGGACGGCCAGCTCTTCGGCCGCGCCGCGCAACCGTGCCGCCAGCTGCAGCAGCACCTTGGCGCGTTCCGCGGCGGTGGCCCGCCGCCACTCGCCCTGCTCGAACGACCGCCGCGCGGCCGCCACCGCCGCGTCGACGTCCTCGACTCCCGCCTCGGCCACCCGTGCGATGACCTCGCCCGTCGCGGGCTCGACGACGGCGCCGTACCGCCCGGACCGGGCAGCAACGCGCTCGCCGCCGATCCACAGGTCTTCCTGACGGCACTCGCCCATGGCGAGCGAATCATAGCGTCGCGGGTTTGCCGGCACCAGCGAGGCGAGCCCTACCCGGGAACGTCCGCGCTCTCCGGGTCGGCCGGCAGGGGACGTAGCGCCGCGAGCACCTCGGCGATCGATTGATACCTGTCGGCTGGCTGCTTGGCGAGGAGCTTGTGCACCAGCTCGGCCCAGCCCGCCGGCAGCCCGGGACGCGCCAGGCGCAGGTCCGGCGGCGGCTGCCGCAGATGTTGCAGGACGATGGCTCCCGCGGTGGCGCCGTCGAACGGCTCCCGCCCGGCGACCAGGGCGTAGGCGACGACGCCCAGCGCATAGAGATCGGCGCGGCAGTCTGGCGTCGAGCTCTGCAGCTGCTCCGGGGAGATGTAGAGGACCGAGCCGAGCGCGAACCCGGTCTTGGTGAGGCGCTTTTCGACACCCATCTCGCGGGCGATGCCGAAGTCCAGGATCTTCAGCCGCGACGGCGTGAGGATGATGTTTCCCGGCTTGAGGTCGCGGTGCACGATCCCCAGGGCGTGGGCCTCCTCGAGACCGGCGCAAATCTCTTCCAGGATGCCCTTGATGCGCCCGAGCGGCAGCTTGCGCTCGGGAGAGATCAGGGCATCCAGGCGCTCGCCTTCCAGCAGCTCCATGGTGATGAAGATGCCGCCTTCGTAGCGCCCGAGGTCGAAGACCCGGACGACGTTGGGATGCGTGATCTTCCGGCAGATCTGCGCCTCGCGCAGCAGGCGCTCGGTGTCGGCGTCCTCGGCGTCCAGACCGAGGAGGGTCTTGATCGCCACCAGCTCGTCGAGCTCGCGGTCGTGCGCCTTGTAGACCCGGGCCATGCCGCCCCGTCCCAGCTCGCCGAGCAGCTCGTAGCGCCCCGCCAGGAGCTGGCCGGCCGCAAGGCCGGGGAAGGCCGTGACGGGCGGGGCGGCTGCCTCGAAGGTTGGAGACGTTGCCGCCGCCGGAGTGCCCTCCAGGGCCGGAGCGGGATTCGAGGCCGGCGCGGCCTCCGCGTCGCGGCGCGCCGCCAGCTCGCGCAGCCGGCGCAACAGCCCGGCATCTCCCGGCGTCAGCTCGAGAAGGCCCTGGTACAGCTCCTCGGCGAGCGCCATCTGCCCCCGGTCCTCGAAGCCCTGCGCCGCGTGCAACAGGCGCTGCTTTGCACTGCCGCGCTCGCGCGCCGGGATCTGGCGGGCGCGGCGCAGCGCCTGCCCGATCAACCCTTCGTCGAGGAGCAATGGGATCAACGCCAGCGACGCCTGCAGGAAGTTGGCGTCGCCGGACTGCACCAGCATCAGTGCGCGGGCAGCCCCGGTGCGGTCGCCGGCTTTGAGCAGACTGGTGGCCGCGCTCATCGGCTCGCCGCCCTTGACGAAGAGCTCGGCGGCGCCGGCGTGGTCGCTGGCCTTCGCGAGGCATTCCGCCGCCTGCAGCGTCTCGCCCGCGGCGGCGAAGCAGCGGGCGGCATCGCGATGCCTGCCTGCCTGCTGGTAGGCCTGGGCGGCCCGCGCGTGCTCCTGGGCGGCCTCCCAGCGCGAGCCCGCCTTTGGCCAGTCCCCTCCCGCCTCGAAGGCCTCGGCCGCTTCACGCGTCAGGCCGGCAGCGGCGAAGATGTTGGCGGCTTCGAGCGGGCGGCCAAAGCTGAGGTAGACCCGTGCCACCAGGCGCCGGTCGAGATCACGGTCCTTGCGCAGCAGCTTCGCGGCGCGCTCGCCGTCGCCGATCTTGAGGCAGGCTTCGATGGCCTCGGCGATCCTCCCTGCTGCCTCGAGCAGGTCCACCGCCGCCGGCGTGGGCTTCACGCCTTGCAGGATCTCGGCCGCTTCGGAGCTCCGGTTGAGCCGGCTCAGGAGCTCGGCGCGGCTCACCTCCACCGCGCCCAGACGGCCGCTGATCTCCTCGCCGGGCCGGCCACGGCTATTGCGGCGCAGGCGCTGCGACTCGATCTCGAGCATGCGCAGGGCGGCGTCGAGCTCGCCGGCGCGGTCGTAGCAAGCCGCCGCGTGCGCGTACAGCTGGGCCCGCTCGTAGAGATGCGCGGCCCGGGACCACCGGTGCAGCTGCTTGGCGGCTTCCGCGGCCTGCCGGTCGGCCCCGGCGAGCTCGAACAGGCCGAGCGCCAGGCTGTGATGACCGCTGCCTGAGAGCAGCTCCGCGGCCTGCAGGGCGCCGGCGCGGCTGTAGTCGTCGGGGACGTGACCCAGGGCGGCGCGCAGGGAGCACTTGACGGCCCGCCTCTCGTCGCCGACCTCGATCGCCGCTCGCGCAGCCAGGTGGAAGGCTCCCGCCTGCTCATAGAGCCGGGCAGCCTTGTCCTGCTTGCCGGCGGCCCGGCAGGCGTCCGCCTGCCGCATCGCCCGCTCCACCAGGTAACCCTTCAGCATGGAAACCCCTCGTACGCGGAACCGCAGCCTGTCCTACCAGCGCTCACATCACCTAAGACGAAAAGCTAACCAATCATTATACAGCGACAACTAGCGAAGCCCAAGTAGCAACGGCGAGGCAGCAAACCACCGCGTCGCCTCGAGCCATGCATGCGGCGGCTCGGGAATGCCCGCGGCCATCCGCCGGCATGACGCGGGCGTATGTCTCCAAGACGCCAAGGACGCCGCGGCCAGGGATAAAGTCCCGCGATGGCGATGCCGGTTGCTCCTGGAACGGAAGGGTTCATGACGGGGAGAGCGCCCAGGGGTTGCCTGCTGGCGTTGCTGCTGCTGCCGGCGCTGGCGGGCCTGCCGGCGGCCGGCACGAGCCCGCCCGATTGCGGTCCGCCGGCACCTGGACTCGACCCGGCGGCCAGGCCGCAGGCGTCGGGCGCGCCACCAGCCTCGGGCAAGCCGGGAGCCACAGACCCGCCACAGCCGGCGCCGTGCCAGCCGGAGGCGCCGGGCCAGCCCGAGGCGCCCGGCCAGCCGCAGCCGGCGCCGTGCCAGCCGCAGCCGGAGGCGCCTGGCAAGCCGCGGCCGGCGGGCAAGCCGCAGGCGGCGGGCGGCGGGGGCTCCGGGCAGCTCACGGTCTACGACGAGATCGAGGTGACCGGCCGCGCCTCCGACATGTTGGGGATCGCCGCCTCGGCGACGGAGGGGGTCACCGGCCATGCCGAGCTCGCGGAGCGTCCGCTCCTGCGCCCGGGCGAGGTGCTCGAGACGGTGCCGGGCCTGATCGTGACCCAGCACAGCGGCAGCGGCAAGGCGAACCAGTACTACCTGCGCGGTTTCAACCTCGATCACGGCACCGACTTCCGCATCACCGTCGACGACGTCCCGGTCAACATGCCCTCGCACGGCCATGGCCAGGGCTACAGCGACCTCAACTTCTTGATCCCCGAGCTCGTCGACTCGGTGCGCTACAAGAAGGGCCTGTACTACGCCGACGAGGGCGATTTCTCGGCCGCCGGCGCCGCCCACGTCGAGTACCGCAACACCCTGGACCACGCGCTGGCGCAGGTGTCGCCGGGCCAGGACGGCTACCAGCGCGGGCTGCTGGCGGGCTCGCGCAAGCTGGGAGAGGGGGACCTCCTCGGCGCCTTCGAGTACCTGCACAACGACGGCCCCTGGAAGCACCCTGACGACTACCAGAAGCAGAACGGTGTCCTGCGGTATCACAGCGGCGACGCCGCCAACGGCTTCACCGTCACCGGCCAGGGCTACGACGGTAGCTGGAACGCGACCGATCAGGTCCCGCTCCGCGCCGTGCAGCAGGGACTGCTCTCGCGCTTTGGGGCCGTCGATCCCAGCGATGGCGGCAGCTCGTCGCGCTACGGCCTGAACGCCGAGCTGCGTCGCGGCGACGCCAGCTCGCTGACCACCCTCAGCGCCTACGTCTTGCGCTACAGCCTGCGGCTGTTCTCGAACTTCACCTACTTCCTCGACGATCCGGTGCACGGCGACCAGTTCGAGCAGTTCGACCGGCGCACCGTGTCCGGCGCGAGGGCCGAACGGCAGTGGGCCGCGCTGCTGCTGGGGCGCAGCATCGAGACCGAGCTGGGGATGCAGGTGCGCGACGATCAGATCCGCAACGGCCTTTTCCACACCGAGGCGCGGCAGGTCCTGTCGCTCACCCGCGAGGACGCCATCCAGCAGTTGACGGCCGGTCCCTACGCCCAGGCCCAGGTGCGCTGGACGAGCTGGCTGCGCATGCTGGCGGGAGCGCGTGCCGACTACTTCCGCTTCAAGGTGGACAGCAACCTGCCGGTCAACTCCGGCCTCAAGAGCGACGCCATCGTCTCGCCCAAGCTGTCGTTCGTGCTCGGGCCGTGGCAGGAGACCGAGCTCTACGTCAACACCGGCGAGGGTTTCCACAGCAACGATGCGCGCGGCGCGACCATCCACGTCGATCCCCGGACCGGCGAGCCGGTGCAGCCGGTGTTGCCGCTGGTGCGGGCGAAGAGCGCCGACGTCGGTGTGCGCACCTCGCTCATCCCGCACCTGCGGACGGCGGTGACCTGTTTCGTGCTCGATCTCGCTTCGGAGCTGGTGTTCTCGGGCGACGCCGGCACCACCCTGGCGGGGCGCCCCAGCCGCCGGCAGGGCATCGAGGTGCAGAACTTCTACCAGCCCCTGTCATGGCTGGCCTTCGACGCCGACCACTCGGCCTCGCGCGCCCGTTTCACCGACTTCGAGCCGGTCGGCGAGCACATCCCGGGGGCCATCGAGAGCGCGGCGGCGGTGGGGGCGACCCTCTTCGCCTTCGACCGCCTCGACGGCAGCCTGCGCTGGCGCTACTTCGGTCCGCGGCCGCTGATCGAGGACGACAGCGTGCGCTCGCACTCGACCTCGCTGGTCAACATGGACGTGGGATACCGCTTCGACCACGGCCTGCATCTCGGCCTCGAGGTCTTCAACCTGTTCGACGCCAAGGCAAGCGACATCGACTACTACTACGCCTCTCGGCTGCCGGGCGAGCCTGCAGGCGGGGTGAGCGACGTGCATTTCCACCCCACGGAGCCGCGGGCGGCGCGCCTGGTCCTGCGCTACAAGCTCTGAGCGGTCGCAGGCACTAGCCACGACGATCGAGGGATGCTATTATGGCATAGTTTCTGGACCTTCTCCGAGGAGCGTTGTCCCATGAGAGAGATTCGCGCTTTCGCCGCATCCCCAAAACCTTCCTCCTGGCGGCGGCTGCTTTTCGCCGGCTGCGCTGTCGCCGGAGTCTTTGCCGCCATCCAGGCGCAGGCTCAGCCCTGCGATCGCTCCGGCTGCGGGTTCGCCAGCTGCGCCACCCCCGCCGTGCCGGTGCCGAGCAATTTCTGGGGCGAGATCCAGCCGGCGGAAGGCTCGTTCACCCTATGTGGCACCCAGGGCCCCGCCTTCTGCCGCGACTCGACGGCGTTCAACGACGAGGTCGAGCCCTACAGCCAGTTCCCCTGGTTCATGTCGATCGACACCGAGAACGGCTATGTTCTGACGGCGCTCGCCTATGGGCTCGAGGTCTGGGACGCGCGTTCGACCCCGGCGACCCCGGCCCCCCTCGGCCAGCTTGCCCTCTCCGACTTCCCGGTGTCCCCGGCCAACCCGGAGATCAAGCTGCCGCTGCAGCATGTCGCGACCCCGGACGGGGTCGATACCGTCGCCGCCATGGCCGGTCTTTCCGGCATGGGCCTCGCGGTCGTCAACCTCTCCAACAAGGCGCTGCCGAAGCTGGCCTATCAGAGCTACAAGAAGGAAGGCGCGCAGGCCTACGCCGCCACCTTGAACGGCCGCCAGTACGCGTTCCTGGCCTCGCCTTCGGGAGCTCCGAGCGGCGGACTCTTCATCTACGACATGACCACGGCGCTGACGTATGACCACTGCGCCGAGGCCGTGCCGGCCACCGGCGAGACGGTGAAATGTCCGGGGGTCTACCAGGGCATGCTCGGCGGCAGCAGTGGCAGGATCTCCGTGTCCTACGTGGCGGGGGTCGACAACTTCCTGGTCCTGTCCTCGGGAGCGGGCGCCGGCTTCGAGATCTGGGATGTCACCCAGCCGACGAACCCCAGCCTGCGGCTCTCGGCGCTGCCCTCGACCTCGGTGTACGGCGTCGCGATGTGGAAGCAGGGCACCACCTACTACCTGGCGCTGCGCACCGACACGGATGCCCGCTTCTACGACGTCAGCTGCATCGTCGGCGGCTGCGGGTCCGGGCTCGGCAGCCCGCTGGCCACCCGCCAGTTGGACAGCGGCACGGCAAGCTTCTACGCGACCTTCTCGCGCAGCGGCGGCACGCCGTTCGTCTACTTCGGTTCGGACGACGAGTGCCAGGGCGGCAGCCAGCGAGAATGGCTGTTCGACGTCACCAACCCCGCCAGCCCCCGCGACGTGAGCCCCGCCAATTACTGGGGCTGGTACTACCGCGGCAACCCGACCGGGTTCAACCAGATCATGCCGCGCTCGGGTAAGTTCGTGGGCAGCTACTTCTATCGCGCCGCACTTTCACTCTTCGACATCCATCACTGGAACTCGAACGGCAATCCGTCGCCGACCATCTTCGTGGGAGGTCCGACCTCGGGCGCGCCCGGGGACATGTTGACCTTCACCGCCGACGCCGCAATCTGTACTCCCAATCCGTCGGGTTGGAGCTGGAACACCTCCGGCGGCAACGTCTTCGGCGGCACGGCCGGCAGCAGCATTCAGGTCTCCTGGAGCAGCGCGGGCCAGAAGAGCGTGACCGCCCAGAACTCCGCCTGCGGAACGGCGAGCGGGCTGCGGTCGGTCCTCATCGCGAGCAGCGGCGGCAACAACCTGAACGCCAACTTCAACTTCAGCCCGACCTCGCCCCAGCCCAACCAGCCCGTCACCTTCGACGCCACCTCCTCGACCGGCAATCCGCAGACGTACAACTGGAGCTTCGGCGACGGCACCGGCGGATCGGGCGCCACCATCACCCACTCCTACGGCGCCATCGGCGCCTACGGCGTCACGCTCACCGTCACCGCCCCCGGCGTGGATCCCTCGTGCCCCACCGGCACCTGCATTTCGCGGGCGTACCGGGCCGTCCCCGTGGGCCAGCTGCCGGCCCCCGACGCGACCTTCACCACCGACGCACCGTGCGTCAACCTGTTCGGCTTCGACGAGTGCACGGTCCAGATCGGCCACGCGGCATCGTTCACGGCGACTTCCACCGAGCCCTTCACCTACAACTGGGACTTCGGCGACGGCGGCACGGCCACGGGCAGGACGGCGAGCCACGCGTGGACCACGGCGGGGATGTACACCATGGAGCTGGCGGTGAGCAACGGCCAGCAGACGGCGTTCCAGACGAAACTCATCCAGGCCGGCACCAACCCGCCGCCCTGCGCGGCCTCGGCCACGCGCCTGTGCCTGGACAGCAACAGGTACGCGGTGGACGTCACCTGGACCGCGGCGCAGGGAGGGGGCACCGGGGCCGGCAATGCGGTCCCGCTCACCGACGACACCGGCTACTTCTGGTTCTTCAACAGCAGCAACGTCGAGATGGTGATCAAGGTGCTCAATGGCTGCGGGCTGAACTCCAAATTCTGGGTGTTCGCAGGAGGACTGACCAACGTCCAGGTGGACATCACGGTGACCGACACGGTGACCGGCGCGGTCAAGACGTACCACAACCCGCCGAACACTCCGTTCCAGCCGATCCAGGACACTTCGGCCTTCGCCTGCTCCGGCACCCACGGCGCAGCCCCCCCCGGCGCCCCGGCGCCGGCCCCGGTCACCGCCCCGGCGCCGGCCCCGGTCACCGCGCCAGCCCTGGCCTCCCCGGTCGATCCCTCCGTATCCGGCACCCTGCTGCTCGACGGCTCCCGCTTCGTGGTCAATGCCACCTGGACCACGGCGCAAGGGCAGACCGGGAGCGGCACGGGAGTGCAGCTCACCGACAACACCGGCTACTTCTGGTTCTTCAGCAGCAGCAACGTCGAGATGGTGATCAAGGTGCTCGACGGCTGCGCCCTGAATCAGCGGTTCTGGGTGTTCGCGGGAGGCCTGACCAACGTCAAGGTCGACATCAGCGTCACCGACAGCAAGAACGGCACCATCAAGCACTACACCAACGCGCAGGGCAAGCAGTTCCAGCCCATCCAGGACACCGCGGCGTTCGCCACCTGTCCGTGACCTGATTCGAGCCTCGGCTCGCCGGCGCGG
>DATKFK010000933.1:0-12843 GCA_035544375.1 Thermoanaerobaculia bacterium | reverse complement strand
GGCCTCTCCCGATGCGACCACGGCGGCAGCCAGGGCCTCGAGCCGTGATGGGGGGGCGTCGCCGCGGGTAAAGCAGACGATCGGCAGCGGCGTCTCGTTGACCAGCGTCCAACCCTGCTCGGCGAGGCCCCGCCGCAGCCTCTCGCCCATCGCGACCTGGTGCCGCAGCGACTCCTCGTACCCTCGCCAGCCGGCCACCGCGAGCGACAGGAACAGCTTGAGGCCGATGAAGCGCCGCGACCACTGCACGGAGTGGGCATAGGGATCGACAGCCGGCGCCTGGCCGGCGGGCTGGCCGGCGGCGCGCGGCATGTAGCCGGTGGCGATCCGGAACGTGCGTTCCAGAGCGCCGGGTTGACGGGTCAGGAACAGGCCGGCGCCCATGGGCATCGACAGCCATTTGTGGGGGTCGAAGGTGAGGGAGCTGGCGCGCTCGATGCCGGCCAGCGCCTGCCGCAGCTCGGGCAGCAGCACGGCGGCGCCGCCCCAGGCGGCATCGACGTGCAGCCAGATCCCCTCGCGCTCCGCCACGTCCGCCAGGGCGGCGATGGGATCGATGGTGCCGGTCCCGGTCGAGCCCGCCGTGGCGACCACCAGAAACGGCGAGTAGCCGTCGGCGCGGTCGGCCGCGAGACGTGCCGCCAGGTCGTCGGCGCGCATGCGCATCGCGCCGTCGACCGCCACCTCCCGCACCGCGTCGGTGCCGAGACCGGCCAGGCGCGCCGCCTTGACGAACGAATGGTGGGCCAGGGGGGACAGGTAGACCGACGGCTGGCTGCGCAGGGCCAGCAGCCCGCGCCTCCCGACCTCGGGGAAGGCGCGCAGCAGCGCCACGGTCACCGCGGTCAGGTTCGCCTCGGCTCCTCCCGAGGTGAAGCTGCCCTCGGCCCTGGCCGGGTCGTAGCCGAAGCGTCCGGCAAGAGAGCGCACCAGGTGCTGCTCGACCTCGGCGGCGAACGGGCTGTGGCTCCAGGCCGCCAGCTGCGGGTTGAAGGCGGCGGCCAGGGCGTCGCCGGCGATCGCCATGGTGGCGGGCGCCGGGTTGAACAGCCCGAAGTAGCGCGGGTGCGGGGTGTGGACCTGGTGGCGCCACAGGTTCTCGACGGCGAAATCGAGTGCCTTGGCGGCGGCGACCGGCTCGGCGAAATCCCAGGCGGCCAGGAGCTCGCGCAGCTCGGCCGGGCTGCTTAAGCCGGCGACCGGCGCCTTGTCCACCTCGTTCAGGTATCTCTCGATGGCTTCGACCAGCCGGAGCCAGAGCTCTTGCCGCACCTTGGCCGGCAGCAACAGCGCATCCGCATCCGTCATCGCCCCTCCGTCCCACCACCACCGCGGCCGCCGGCTGTTTGGCAGGCGGCGGTCGCTCATGATAGAGCAACTGCCGTGGATGGGCGGACATCCCTTTACGCTCCCCATCTCGCGCGGGGGCGTTACTTCAATCCCTGGCGCCCGGCGACGGCGAGGCGCCTCGACCTGCTGCGCTGGAAGCTGAGGCGCAATCCCTACGACAAGCGCCGGCCGCCACGGGTGCCGGTGGTGAGCAACGACGGGACCTACCTGGCCGATACCGGCGCACCCGACTCGATCACCTGGATCGGCCACTCGACCTTCGCGGTCCAGGACGGCGGCGAGGTCTTCCTCACCGATCCGCACTGGGGGCCGCGGGCGCTGCTGCCGCGCCGGCACTCGCCACCGGGCGTCCCGATCGCCGCGGTGCCGGCCCACGCCTTCGCCGTGCTTTCGCACAACCACTACGATCACCTGGACGCCTGGACCGTGACCAGGCTGCCGCCCGGCGTCGAGTGGTACGTGCCGCTCGGCCTTGGCAGCTGGCTGCGGCGCCACGGGCGTCCGGCCGGGGAGCGGACGGTGCGGGAGCTGGACTGGTGGCAGTCCGTCCGGCGCGGGCGCTGGACCTTGACCTGCCTGCCGGCGCAGCACTGGTCCAACCGCCTCGACAGCGGCCGCAACTCCACCCTGTGGTGCTCGTGGCTGCTCGATTCCGGCAGCCGCCGCTACTACTTCGCGGGCGACACCGGGTACTTTCCGGGTTTCGCCGAGATCGGGCGCCGCTTCGCGCCGATCGATGTCGCCTTCCTGCCCATCGGCGCCTACGAACCGCGCTGGTTCATGGCCTATCCACACATGAACCCTGCCGATGCTTGGCGCGCCTTCCTGGATCTGGACGCCCGCTGGTTCGTCCCCATGCACTGGGGGACCTTCGACCTCACCGACGAGCCCATCGACCTGCCGCCGCGGGTCCTCGCCGAGGCCGTCGCCGCCGCCCACGGCGACGCCTCGCGGGTGCGCTTGCCGGCCGTCGGCGAGCGCTGGCCGTCGCCGCCCCCGGTCCAGGACCGCCAGGCGCCCGGAGGAGAAGAACGGGTGCCCGGAGGCGAAGGAGGGGCTTCCGGAGGAGCGGAAGGGGCGCCGTTCGCGGCTCCGGCCACAACACATAGAGAATCTTTGTAATCGAAGCCGCCAAGCGCCCCTGACGGCAGGTCCGCTCGTCATGGTCCGGCTGACAAAAAGCCCGTCAGGGCTGTGTTAGAGTGTGTCCCGCCAGCGCGACGGAGCTTCCCGTGCCCCGTCTGGGGCTGGTGGCCATTGCCGGGGTAGAACGCCTGGGACGGAGGTGGATTTGCCTGGAAAGCGCATGAGATCGCCGGCAGCCGCGCCCCGCCGGCCGCCGGCGCGCCGCCCACCGGGCCCGCCTCAGCCATCGCCCAGCCAGCGCCAGGACTCATCGGCGGCCGGCCGCTCCGGCGCCGGCCGTTCACCGGCATCGCATCGGCCGCTGCAACTCGAGCTTTTCGGCGGCGGGCGGTCCCCGCAGGCATCCCGGCATACCCTGCCGCCCTTCCGTCCGCAGGCGCAACAGCCCGCGCGGTCCTTCCCCCGCCTGCCCGCCCTGGAGCCGTCGTCCAACCGGCCCGGGGCGCCGCGCGCCGCCGGCGGTTCGCAGCCCAGGCAGGCGGCCGGTGCCGCGCCTCCCGGACCGCGAGCGGAAACCGCCTACGCCGAGCTGTTCCGCCGGCTCAGCCGGCTCACCGGCGGGCGACTGCGCACCCTGTCGCTGACCGACAACCGCCGCACCATCCTGTCGGTCCGCCCCGCCCCCGCCGCCAGGCCCACGCCGGCGCCGCCGGCGCCGATCCACCTGCGCATCCACCACTCCTTCGCCGGTGCGCCCGATCCGGTGCTGCGGGCGGTCGCCGCCTTCCTGGCCAGCGCCAAGGGCAGCGCCTCCGCGCGCCAGGCGCTGGCCGCCATCCGCGAGCACTTCCATCACCATCGCCTCGGACCGCGCGACCCCCGGCAACCGCAGCCCTCCCGGCCGGCAGAGCTGCCCATCGCCGACAAGGCCCGCCGCCTGTCGCTGTCGCCGGTGGGCGCGGTGCTCGACCTGCGGGAGATCGCCGCCGACCTCAACCAGCGCTACTTCGGGGGCCGGCTCAAGGTCCGCATCACCTGGGGCAAGGCGGCCGGCGAGAACGCTCATCCGGCCAGCAACTGCCGCCGCACCCGCAGCGCCAGCCTGCAGCTCGGAAGCTACTCCTACGAGGACCGGTTGATCCGCATCCACCGCGTGCTCGACCGCCCCGGCGTGCCGCGCTACGTCGTCGAGTCGGTGGTCCACCACGAGCTGCTGCACGCCGATCTGCCGCCGGTCACGCGCAACGGCCGCCGGTACTTCCACACTCCCGAGTTCCGCCGCCGGGAGCGCCATTTCCGCCACTTCGAGCGGGCCGATTGCTGGGTGCGCGAGAACCTTCAGCTGCTGCTGCGCGCCCGCCGCGACGCCACCGCTGGCGGCGCCGCGGGCGGCTCCGGACGCCGCGGCCGCTAACGGCCGCGGCCCGCGCGCCGGCGCGCCGCACGGGCCGACGCCGGGGTGGCCGGCGTGGCGGCCGCTCCCGCCGTGCCGCCGGCGAAAGCCAGCGCCGGCCCGAGCTTGCGGGCCAGGCGATCCTGGATCCAGTGCGGGTCCCACCACTCGACCGGGTTCACCGGCAGGCCGCGCAGCATCGTGGTGAAATGCAGATGGTCACCGCCCGCCAGGCCGGTCTTGCCTGAGCGGCCAAGCTCCTGGCCGCGCTGCACCTGCTGGCCCTCGTGCACCTCGATCGACGACAGGTGGCCGTAGAGGCTCATCAGGCCATAGCCGTGGTCGATCACGACCGCATTGCCAAAGATGCCGAAGTAACGGGCGATCAGCACCACGCCGCTGTTCGAGGCCGGCACCGCGTCGTGTTCGACGCTGGCCATGTCGAAGCCCAGGTGATCCTGCTGGTCGACGTGCTTGCCCTGGTACTGGTAATCGCGGCGCTGGGCGAAGGCGGCGGTGATCTTGGCGTTCGGCAACGGCAGGAACGCCTCTTTCCACAGGAAGCGGGGGGCGGACCGGCTGGACAGGTCCTCGAGCGCCTTGGAGTTGCGGCGGCGCAGCTCGCCGTTGATCTCCAGGTAGTTCGCGAGCGGCCCGCCGCGGTCCTGGACCTCGGGGGTCTCGCGCATGATCTCCGGCACCGCCCGTTCCAGGAAGGCGTCGGTGAGCTGGATGGTGTCGTGTTTGAGCGGCTTGGGAAAGAACTTGTCCACGAAGGCCGCCTGCGACTGGTTGCCCACGTCGTCGACCGCCACCAGCCGCACCTGCGAATCGTCGGCGGTGTCATAGGGGACCGCGAACAGGGCGAAATGCGCCCGCGGGTCGCTGCCGCCCGGCAGCGGGTAGCCGGGGAACCACCAGCGGCCGGACTGCACCCCATCCCGCACCGCACCCTCGCCGACCCGATAGACCACGGCTTCGCAACCGCCCTGCGCCACGTAATGGAACCCTGACAGCACGGCGAGCGACGGCGGCGTCAGGCGAACCGGCATCTCGAGCGTGGCGACCGCAGGGTCCGGCCGCCGCACCACCGAGCCGGAGCGCTCTGCGGTGACCCGGATCGTCGCCTTGCCGCCGCGCAGCCCCGGGACCGTATCGCGACCGATCTGCAGGTCGAGCTGGGCGGGCGCCAGTGCCTTCCAGAAGGCCCACCGCGGATGGGTGACGAAGCTCTTCTCGGCGACGGGCTTGACGTCCATCCCCTGGACCACCTCGACCATGACCTTCTCGACCTGGCCGGTGTCGTCGAGGGTGACCTTGACCGGAGTGCTCTTGCCGATCCCGGGCAGTGCCGGCCGGATCTCGATTTGGGGCGGGCGCCCGGGCCAGAAGGTCGCCGCTGCCAGCACGGCGGCCGCGAGGACCACCACCACGATCAAAGTGCGCAAGAGGGCACTTCCCGCGGACCTGTCACCAACCATCGAATACCTCTTTCTCGTCCTTGATTTTCGGGCCTTCGGCAGGGGCAAGATCGTAACACGCACGCCTCCGGGAGGACCCCCTCCGGCCGGGCGGTCGGCAAACACATCCCACTTGGCGACCTATCGGCTCGCCTACCGCCCTTCCTCCCACCGCCTACGGCCATCGATCCCTCCGGCGACCGAGTCGATCCGGGGCACCTCCGGGCACGGAAAGTGCTTACCCCTAGCGGGCACCAGGACCAGTCCATGACCGAAACTCCCGCGTGACCCGGACCAGACGACGGAAAGACGCCCAGCGTGCAGGCGGAATTTACAAGTCTGAGCTCAGAGGCTGGCGAGTTTTGCCGGCGTTTCGACGACTCCTGTTCACCGCCGCCATGCACCGGAACCCCGTGAGCAGCGGCGGCCACATCCATCGGTCAGCATCGCGTGCCGGCGGTTCACGTCGCCGGCCGGCGGGCGGCTCCCGTTGCCGCCCAATCTCGGATCATTTACCGTGCCCAGGCCCCAAAGCCTAAGCCTCAGAAGCACCTGCTTGCCTGCGAGCCGGGGCAGAGCTCTTGCAGGTGCCCAGCGCACGGGGTTGGAACATTTTCCAAGGAGGACGTGATGAACCTGTACGTCGGTAACCTGCCCTACCGCATGACTGAGGATCAGCTCAAGGAAGCCTTCGAGGCGTACGGGCTGGTCGCGTCCTGTACCATTATCAAAGACAAGGTCACTGGCCAATCGAAGGGGTTCGGCTTCCTCGAGATGCCTGAGCGCACCGAGGCCGAGGCGGCCATCAACGGCTTGAACGGCCGCGAGCTGATGGGCCGCAAGCTGAACGTGAACGAAGCCCGGCCTCGTACCGAAGGTGGCGGCGGCGCCGGCCGTAGCGCCGGCGGCTGGGGGGGAGGCGGCGGCGCCAGCGCCGGCCGCAGCAACCGCGACGGCGGCCGCGATCGCTGGTAGTCAGCCACCGATCGCGCGGCCACGGTACGACGGTGCGCGGCGACGAACGCTGCCGCGTACCAACATCCGCCTCACCGCCGGATGGAGAACGCCGAACAGATCATCGCCGCGCTGGAGCTGATCCCTCATCCCGAGGGCGGCTGGTACCGCGAGACCTTTCGCGACGTCTCGGATGGCGGCCGGGCCTCTCCGGCCGGGCAGCCCGGCGCCCGCGGCGCCTTCTCGGTCATCTACTACCTGCTGCGCGCCGGCGAGCGCTCGGCGTGGCATCGCATCAAGGATGCCGCGGAGGTATGGCACCACTATGCCGGCGCGCCGCTCGAGCTGTCGATCTCGCTCGATGGCAGGCAGGTGACCACATCGACGCTCGGTTCCGATCTCGAACAGGGCGAGCGCCCGCAGGCGCTCGTGCCGGCCGCCGCCTGGCAGAGCGCCCGCCCGCGCGGCGGTTGGACGCTCGCCGGCTGCACCGTGGCGCCGGCCTTCGAGCTCGCATCCTTCGAGCTCGCGCCGCCCGGCTGGCAGCCGGGCTAGCCTAGCGGCCTGAAACGGCGGCTTCGACCGCCGCCAGCAGCTGCTGCTTGACCTGCCGGCGGGAGTAGTCGGCCTGCAGACGCCGCCGCCCGTTCGCCGCCAGCCGCCGCCCTTCCGCGGGGTCGTCGAGCAGGCGGTCCATGGCTTCCAACCATTGCCGCGGCGAGCCCGCGACCAGGAGGTCCTCGCCGGAGACGCCCGTGGTGCCGGCCGCTGCCCATGGGGACGCCACCACCGGCACCCCTCGCGACCAGGCTTCCAGGATCTTGATCGGCAGGCCGGAGCCGCACCGCATCGGCGCGAGCGCCGCCGCGGCGCCGGCCAGCAACTCCGGCAGATCGGGCGGCGACTCGACGACGGTCACCGACCCCGCTGCCGCCAGCGCCCGGCGCAGGCCGGGCCGCGGCCGGTCCCCGGCCACCACCACCTCGAGGTCCGGCCGGCGGGCCGCCAGGGCCGGCCAGACCTCGCGCAGCCACCACGAGATCGCGTCGGCGTTGACGAAGTACCCAAGGTTGCCGGTGAAGACCAGGCGGGGCGGGCCGGCAAAGGCGGCGGCGCCCGGCAAAGGCGGGCCGGCGAAGGCGGCGCCCGGCGCAAGCGGGCTGGCAAAGGCGGTGCCTGGCGCAAGCCCGCTGGCGGAGGCAGCCGAGCCGGCCGCGGGCGACGGCGACGGCGGGCCGCCGCTCGTCTCGACCGCCAGGCCGGCGGTCCACACCCGCCCCGCCAGCGCCGCCGCCAGGTGAGCCGTTAGCTCCCGCCGGTCACGGTCGCAGACCAGCAGGACGCCCGCGGCAGACCGGGCGAGCCGGCACTGGGCCCGCGCCAGCAACCGCGCTTCGAGGGCCAGGGCCGGACGGAGCCACCAGCGGTCGATTGCCGCACGCCGCGAGAAGTTGAGTGCCAGATCGTCGATCAGATCGATCAGCACCGGCGTGCGGCCGAGGTCGGCGCGGTGCGCGGCGAGACGGACCAGCTGCAGCACGACGAGGTCGGCCCGCGGCGCGAGCCGGCGCAATTGCCGCCGCAGGTCGGCAGAGAAGAACAGGCCGCTCTGCAACGGCAGGCCGTGCACCGCGGCGCGCGCCAAGCCGCCGGCGGCGCCCAATAGATCGCCGGCGGCGCCCAATAGATCGCTCGCGGCGCCCAATCGCTCGCCTGCAGCGCCCAATCGCTCGCCGGCGCTGCCCGATAGATCGCTCGCGGCGCCCAACCGCTCGCCGGCGCTCGTCCGCTCGCCGCCACGGCCCGCCGCTCGATAGGTCGCCACCACGGTGCCTGCCGGCAGCGGCGGCAGCTGCGGCCGGCCGGCCCGCGGCGCCGGCGTCAGCAGGGTCACCCGGTGCTCGGGCGCCAGCAGCTGAAGCATCTGGCAGGTGCGCAGCTGGTCGCCCCGGCGTGGAGGCCAGGGATGGCGGGCGGTGACGAGAAGGATGTCCAGAGCCGGTCAGACCAGCTTCAGCAGGTGCCCCAGCTTCTCGCGCTTGGTGCGCAGGTAGTCGCGAGTCGCGTCGGTGGGCGGCACCTCGAGCGGTACGCGCTCCACGATCTCGAGCCCGTAGCCGTTCAGGGCGATGTACTTGCTGGGGTTGTTGGTCATCAGCCGCATCTTGCGCACGCCCAGATCGCGCAGGATCTGCGCACCGACTCCGTAGTCGCGCTGGTCCGGACGGAACCCGAGGCGTTCGTTGGCCTCGACCGTGTCGTGCCCCTGCTCCTGCAGCTCGTAGGCGCGCAGCTTGTTCATCAAGCCGATGCCGCGGCCCTCCTGCAGCAGGTACAGCAGCACGCCGCGCCCCTCCTGGGCGATCTTCCCGAGCGCCTGCTCGAGCTGGATGCCGCAGTCGCAGCGCGCCGAGCCGAAGATGTCGCCGGTCAGGCACTGGCTGTGCACCCGCACCAGCACCGGCTCCTCCGGCGAGATGTCGCCCATCACCAGCGCCACGTTCTCGTCGCCGGTCTGGTCGGAGCGGTAGGCGTGGATGCGGAAGTCGCCGTAGGCGGTCGGCAGCCGCGGCGAGGCGACCTTGCGCACCAGCGTTTCGTGGCGCAGCCGGTAGCGGATGAGGTCCGAGACGGTGATCATCAGCAGCCCGTGACGCTCGCAGAAGCCGGCCAGGTCGGGCACCCGCGCCATCGTGCCGTCGTCGTTCATCACCTCGCAGATCACCGCCGCCGGCTGCAAGCCGGCGAGGGTCGCCAGGTCCACCGACGCCTCGGTCTGGCCGGCGCGCTTGAGCACGCCGCCCTTGCGCGCCCGCAAGGGGAAGACGTGGCCGGGGCGCAGCAGGTCCTCCGGCCGCGTCGCCGGATCGATGGCGGTCAGCACGGTGGCGGCGCGGTCGGCCGCCGAGATGCCGGTCGTGGTCTTGCCGCGCGCCTCGATCGAGACGGTGAACGCCGTGCCGAAAGGCGACGTGTTGGTCTCCACCATCAGCGGCAGGTCGAGCTGCCGGCAGCGCTCCTCGGAGAGCGCCAGGCAGATGAGGCCGCGGCCGTTCTTGGCCATGAAATTGATCGCCGCGGCCGTCACCTTCTCGGCGGCGATCGCCAGGTCGCCCTCGTTCTCGCGATCCTCGTCGTCGACGATGATCACCAGGTGCCCGGCGCGGAAATGCGCGATGGCTTCCTCGATGGCGGCGAATGGATTGGCAGGCATGGCGGCCGTGACACCCGTGACACCCGGCGACGGAGCCATATTCTAAGGCTTTGAAACCTCCAAAGCCTAATGCTGTTGAAGCATCGGGCGGGAAGAAACCATTGCCGAAGCGAAGGGGAGGGGGCGCGGGGCTAGAATGGATTCCCGAAGCTCAGGAAAAATACCACCGGCCCCTCCGCCGGGGGATTGCGCTCGCGATGCAGCTTCCAGCCGAGCTCGGCGCGCAGCGGGCCGATCGGCGACAGGTAGCGGAAGCCGAACCCGGCGCCGGACTTGAATCCCTCCGTCCCGGTCAGCCGGATGTCCCGCCAGTCCGCCCAGACGTTGCCGGTGTCGAAGAACAGGGTGCCGCCCAGGGCACCGAGGATCGGGAAGCGATAGTCGAAGTTGGCGAGCACCAGGCCGTTGCCGCCGACCGGCATGAAGTGCGAACCGGGGCCAGGCTGAATCAGCGTGCGCCCGCGGATGCCCAGCTCGTCCAGGGCATAGGCACGGTCGGTGGTGCCGCCGCCGCCGAAGAAGCGCTCGTCGATGAACACGTTGCTTTGCGGCAGCGACGGCGGCACGCCGGGGTCGCCGGTCGGCAGCGTGCTGAACGCCTCGATGCCGCCTGCCCGCAGGCTGGCGGCGAGCACCCCCGGCCGCCCCAGGTTCACGTACTTGGTCTGCTGCAGGAACAGCTTGACGAAGTCGGCCTTGCCGCCGATCGCCGGGAACGAGTACTGCACCTGCGCCAGCGAGCTCCAGCCGCGGGTCGGCACCAGCGGGTCGTCGCGATGATCGATCAGCACGGCCGGGATCACGCTGGTCACCTGCACCGGACGGTCCTGGCGCTCGATCGAGTTGAGAGCCACGCCGGGATCGACCTGCAAGCGCACCACCCGGTAGTCCAGGGCCAGCGAGTAGCGCGTGTGCGACAGCGTCTCGACCACCTCGGAGCGGGCGCCCCAGCGCCGCGTCCTGAAGCTCACCTCCCGGGTGTCGAAATAGAACAGCGTGGAGTTGAGCGGCACCGGGTAGCGCCCGATGAAGGGCTGGTTGAACAGGAGGCTGAAGCGCTTGTCGAGCGACGACAGCCGCATATCGGCACGCAGGCTGTCGGCCTCGCCGCCGATGTTGTTGTCGGAAAAACCGAGCAGGCCGCGGAGCTTCTCCTCGGAGTCGTAGCCGAAGCCGTACCTGAGGCTCTTGAACTTGCCCTCTTCGACCCGCACCAGGACGTCGCGCTCGGTGTCCAGCGGCGAGCCGGTCAGGTCCACGTCGACACGCGAGAAGATGCCCAGGCGATAAAGGTTGCTCTCGAGCTGGTAGGGCCGGGACTGGCCGATCGGATCGCCGTGCTGGATGCGCAGGGTGCGCTCGATGATGTCCGTCTTGGTCGCCTGGTTGCCGCGCACGATCACCTGGTCCACCAGCCGCCGCGGCCCTTCGAGGATCTTGATCGTCACGTCGACCAGGGTGTGCGGGGCGTTCCAATCGGTTGCCGCCGAGACCTGGGCCTGGGTGTAGCCCGCCTCGCCGTAGGCGGAGCGAATGGTGGTCAGGGTCTGCTCGAGCAGCACCTGGTGGAACGGGCCGCTCTCCTTGAGCGGCAGCGACTGGCGCAGCTTCGCCGCGTCGAGCTTCTCGACCCCCTGGATGTCGAGCTTGACCAGCCGCTGCTGCGGGCCTTCCTCGATCGGCACCCGCAGGCGCAACACCCGGCCGCTCACGGCGACCTGGGGCGGCCCGACCTTGGCCGACGCGAAGCCCTGCAGCGCGTAATAGGAGCGCACGTTGTCGAGGTCCTCGTCGAGCGTTTCCTGCACCAGCCGGCCGCTGCCAGGGTGGAGGACGCTGCGCGGCGACGTGGCCAGAAGCGTCGCGAGCCGGGCGGAGCTGATGCGATGATTGCCCGAGAACTGGACCGCTTCAAGGGTGAAGACCGGACCGGGTGCGATCGTGATGGTCAAATCGATCTCGCCCTCCCTCCGGCCCTCTTGCGAGTCGACCCTGACCTGGTAATGACCCTGCTGCTGGTAGTAGGACCGCAGCCGCGTCAGCGCCTGCTGCACCAGCGCCTCGTCGTAGCCGGCGGTGCCCAGGAACGGCAGCAGACCCTTCTTCCGGAGCTTCTTCACGTCGGCGCCCTGGATCGCCAGCTTGATCAGCGGCCCGACGTCGATCGGGAAGGTCAACCGCACGCTGTTGGCCGCCGCGTCGAGCTCCTGGCGCGGCTTCTCGACGCGGGCGGCCCCGTGCTGCTGCTGGATGAGCCACCCCTGCAAGCGCTCCGCGTCGTCCTCGGCGAGCCGCTCCTGGAACGGCCGGCCGGGCTTGTCGCGCAGGTGTGCGATCAGCACCGCCGCGGTGAACGGCGCGATCTTGCCGTCGAACACGACGGCGCCGATCTTGGCACGGTCGCCGCTGTCGACCTCGTAGGTGACCACCACCTGGCGCGCCGGCCCCTGCTCCACGCGCACGCGCACGGTGGCCTTGAAGTAGCCGTTGCGCCGGTAGAGGTCCTGCAGGTTGTAGACGCCCGCGACCACGCTCTCCTCGGCGAGCGGCTGCGCCGGCCGCTGCGGCACCGCCGCCTTGAGATCGGCGGCGCTCAAGCCCAGGCGGCCGGCCACTCGCACGTCCACGACCTGCGGCACCGGCCGCACCACCACCACCGCCACCACCCCGCCCGGCTCCTCGCGGGTGTAGAGCGCGACGTCCGACCCCACGCCGGTCGCCACCAGGTTGCGCAGCGTGCGGCGGACGGCGACGTCGGCGAGCGGCTCGCCCGGGTGGATCTCGATGACCGACACCACCTCATCGCCGCGCGGCAGCGGCGCGTCGCTGCGGATCTCGACCGCCAGCACCCTCGGCCCGGGCGGGGAGGCGGGCTCGGCCGGGGGCGCGGCGGCGGCCGGCGTGGTCGGCACGGGCGGGGCGGGGGCCGGCGCGGGCGGCACCGGCTCGCTCGAGGCGGGCGGCTGCATCGCCGCGGCGGCGGCCGGCGCGGCGACCCCGACCACCCCGGCTGCCCCGACTGCCCCGACTGGAACGACGCCGAGCAGCAGCCAGGCCCGCACGGCCGGCACCTTCAAAAACGGGTCTCCCGCTGCACGTCCACGGCATAGCTGGTGCCGCTCTGGGTCAGCAGCACGGTCAGGTTCCTGGCCACCTGCCACTCGATCTGGCGCACGTCCAGCCGCGGCGACGACGGGTTGCTCACGTAGGTCACGAAGATGTTCTTCGACAGCCGCTTGCCGGCGGTGATGACCACGCCCGAGGTCGGCTGCCCGGCCTGGGTGAGCGTCTGGGTATCGACCCGGAAGCGGTCGAGGCCGAAGAGCCGGCCCACCCGCGAAGACACCGCCGAGGCCGCCTGGCCGGCAAGGAACGAAGACGCCGCC
>DATKFK010000932.1:0-3707 GCA_035544375.1 Thermoanaerobaculia bacterium | reverse complement strand
AGAAAGAGCGCCGCCGCGCCGAGAAGCTGGCGCAGACTGTCGTCGCGGTGAGCGAAAAGCTTGCGGCCGGCGACCTCGAGGAAGCCTCGGGCCTGCTCGACTGGGCGGTGGTGCGGTTCGGCGCCGCGCCCGCCTTGCGGGAGCAATGGGAGCATCTCGAGGAGCGCAAGCGGCAGGCGCTGGCGTCGCGCGTCGCGGCGGTGCTGGCGCAGGCTCGCGGGCTGGCCGCCGGCGGCAACCTCGCCGCGGCGCGCGGCGCGCTCGAGCAGGCACGCGCCCTGGCCGACAAGGCGTCGGAGCTGCGCACCCAGATCGCCGAGACCGACGCCGCCCTGGCGCGTCAAGCCGACCGCCACCGCGCCGAGGAGCTGCTGCACGACGCCCGCCTGCTGCTCAAGGTCGACGACCACGAGGACGCGGCGCGCAAGCTGGCCCGCGTGCTCGAGCTGGTTCCCGGCCATCCGGCAGCGCAAGCTCTCCTCGAGCAGGTCCGCGCCGCCAGGAAGCGCCCCGGCAACCGATCGTAGACCGGCTACTATTTGTCGATCCAGAACTTATCTCACGCCTTTTGGCGTCGATCGTGATACCCTTTCCTTCATGAAGACGACGGCCCTCGAACGAATCCCGCTGGATGCGGACCATCTCGAAGGCAACCCGGACGCGCCGCTGGTCATCCCAGGGGTGAGCGAGGGGGAGTACTACGCACTGGACCACGGGATCCACTACCAATACCTTGGCGGAGACCTGGTCAAGGAACCGGTGGGGATCCTGCACGACGGCCTCAACCAATTTGTCGTTGGCCTGTTGAGAGAGTACGTACACGCGCGCGAAGCGCCGGGAGCTGGCGCCCTGGTTACGAACGCGGGCTTCCCGATGCGGCTGGACCCAAAGTGGTCGCCGGAGCCGGACGTCATGGTGATCCGCGAGGAGCGGCGGCACCTCGTCAGCCGTCAGCGCCTGGAAGGTCCCGCGGACCTGGCGATCGAGATCGCCTCCTACAGCCATCCCAGGATTGACCTGAAGCGCAAGCTGCCGCGCTACCGGCAGGCGCGGGTGCCGGAGATCTGGGTGATCGAGCCTTACGCGAAGCTCGTGCAGGTGGAGGTCCTGCGTGCGGACGGGCCGCAGGGCGGGGACGCCGCCGGCGCCTACGAGACCCGCACCCTGAGCTCAGGGCGCCTCACCACCGCGGCGCTCCCGGGCTTCTGGATCGAGATCGCCTGGCTGTGGCAGGACCCGCTGCCCTCGGTGCTAGCCTGCTTGCGCCAGGTCCTCGCCTGAGCCACCGACACCACCCCACTCGCCGACGGTCCCCCACCCGCTTGTGACCTCGCCACCTCTCCCGTGGCGCTCTTGCTCGAGACGGCCGCGGCTCGCCCGGTACGTCATGACTTGATTGGTAATGACCGGTCTGTTAGACTGGTCACATGCGCACCATGACGGCGACGGAGTTCAAGGCGAAGTGCCTGGCCATTCTCGACGAGGTCGCCCGCACCGGCGAGCCGGTCGTCATCCGCAAACGTGGCAAGCCGGTTGCCCAGCTCGTGGCCGCCACCGGGATCGAAAGCGGCTACCCCCAGCACCGCCTCCTGGGGTCGGTCCGGATCATCGGCGACGTGATGGCGCCGGCGTCTTCGAGTGACGAGTGGGACGCCGAGAAAGGCTGACCTGCGGGCGCTCCTGGACACCCACGTCCTTGTCGAGTGGTTCGCGTCAGACGCACGGCTTTCGGCCGCGCAGCTGCGAGTGATCCGGAAAGCCGGTCCCGAATCCCCGCTCTGGGTATCGGATATCAGCCTCTGGGAGGTCGCGACGCTCGTCGCCCTCGGACGGATCGCGCTGCCGCTCCCGGTTCGCACCTGGCTCGAGCGCGCGACCGCGCCGCCGCTCGTACAGCGCATCGGCATCTCGCCGGCTGTCGCAGCCGAGGTGGCCGCCCTTCCCCTGACCTTCCATCGCGACCCGGCCGATCGGATCATCGTCGCCTCGGCCCGCGTCCTTGGCGCCACCTTGTTGACGCGCGATCAGCGCATCCGCGACGCCGCCATCGTGCCGACGCTCGCCTGAACGCAGCCTGCCGTTGGCGCCGCAACCGCCGGCATCAGGGAGGCGGCGAACTCGTGCCGCCGGTGCTAGACTTCCCGCCGTCCAAAATAAGCCATCCGGTCTCGGACGAGGGACTTCATCGTGATGATCCTCTGGCTCGCACCCGCGCGCCGCCGCCGCCGATTCCTCGCCGTCCTTGCCGCTTTCACCTGCCTCGCCGGCCTTGCCGTCCTCGCCGCCCTGGCGGCAGGATGCTCCCGGGCGGCGGCGCCGCCGGCCCGGCCGCTGCGCATCGCGCTGCACAGCGACCCCCTGGTCCTCGACCCGCACCTGCGCAACGAGGCGCTGACCTACTCGGTGCTGCGCAATATCTACGAGGGCCTGACCGCCTTCGACGCCGAGATGCGCGTCGGCCCGGCGCTGGCGGTCTCGTGGGAGAACCCCAACGACCTGACCTGGGTCTTCCACCTGCGTCCGGGCGTGCGCTTCCACGACGGCCGCGAGCTGACCGCCGCCGACGTCGTCTTCAGCCTCGACCGCGCACGCACCCTGCCGGCCAGCAGCTTCGGCAGCTACGTGGTGGCGGTCAGCAAGGTGCGGGCGCTGGACCCGCACACCGTCGAGCTGACCACCCGCCGCCCGTACGCCATCCTGCTCAACAAGCTCGCTTTCGTGCTCGTCGTGCCGGCCGGCTCGCCGCCCCAGATCCGCCAGCCCGTGGGCACCGGCCCTTACCGCCTCACTTCCTATCAGCCCGGAGCACGCCTGGCGCTGACCGCCTTCGACGGTTACTGGGGCGGACCCTCCGCCGTCAACCGGGTGGACCTGCTGCCGATCGCCAACCAGCGCGAGCGCGTGGCGCGCCTGATCGCCGGCGGCCTCGACATCGTCCAGGAGCCCGGGGCGGAGAACCTCGAGCGTCTCCGCGCCGCGCCCGGCTGCCGCCTGCTCGAGGCCGAGAGCCTGACGGTCAACTTCCTGCTGCTCAAGACCCAGCGGCCGCCGCTCTCGGATCTCCGCGTGCGGCGCGCCATCAACCTGGCGCTCGACCGCCCGGCCCTGGTCGCGGCGGTGCTGCACGGCGCCGGCCATCCGGTCGGCCAGCTGGTCGGCCGCAGCGTCTTCGGCTTCGCTCCCGACATCGCCCCGCCGGCGCGCGACCTCGCCGCCGCCAGGCGCCTGCTGGCCGCAGCCGGCTATCCCGGCGGCATCGACCTCGACCTCGAGTTCCGGCCGGGGCGCAGGGCCGTGGAGATCGCGCACCAGCTCGGCGAGGCCGGCATCCGGGTGCATCTCGTCGAGCGGCCCTGGGGGGTGCTCTTCCCGCGCCTCCTCGCTCACCAGGTGTCTTTCTACCTGGGGGCCATCCTGGCTCCCTCGGCCGATGCGAGCGATCTCTTCGACTCCATGGTGCACAGCCGCGACGCGGCGCTGGGATACGGCGACGGCAACTTCGGCGATTACCACAACGCCGAGCTCGACACGCTCATCCAGGAGAGCGGCTCGACGCTCGACATGCTCGCCCGCCGCGCGCAGCTCGAGCGCTGCATGCACCTGCTGATGCAGGACCTCGCCCTGATCCCGCTCCACGTGCCCTGGAACCTGTTCGGCGTCCGCGACGACGTGGTGTGGCAGCCCCGCCGCGACGGCTACATCCTGGC
>DATKFK010000931.1:0-3683 GCA_035544375.1 Thermoanaerobaculia bacterium | reverse complement strand
TGCAACCGGTGCCCATCGGCGCGCGCGGCGAGATCTGCGCCGGCGGCACCGGCGTCGGGCGGGGCTACCTCGCCGACCCCGCGCGCACCGCGGAGGCCTTCGTCCCCGATCCCTTCGCCGACCGCCCGGGCTGCCGCCTCTACCGCACCGGCGACTCCGGCCGCCTGCTGCCTGGCGGCGCCATCGACTTCCTCGGCCGCATCGACCATCAGGTCAAGGTGCGGGGCGTCCGCATCGAGCTGCGGGAGATCGAGGTCGCGCTGGCAGGCCATCCCGCGGTCGGCCAGTGCGCAGTGCTGGCCAGCGAGGAGGCGGCCGGCGACGCCCGGCTGGTGGCCTACGTCGTGGCCGGCCCGCCGGGACTGCCGCCGCCCGCCGAGCTGCGGCACTTCCTGGCCGAACGGTTGCCCGCGGCGCTGGTGCCCAGCGTCTTCGTCGCTCTCGACAGCCTGCCGCTCACGCCGCATGGCAAGGTGGACCGCCAGGCCCTCCCGTCCCCCGCCTCCCCCGGCAGCGGCGGGGCGCCGTACGACGAACGCCCCCTGTCGCCGGCCGAAGAGCTGCTGATCGGGTACTACGGGGAGCTGTTGGGAAACGCCGCGGTGACGCGGCACGACGACTTCTTCGCGCTCGGCGGTCATTCGCTGCTGGCCATGCAGCTCATCTCGCGGGTGCGCGGCGCGTGTGGCGTCGAGCTGCCGCTGCGCGAGCTGTTCGACCATTCGACCCCGGCCGCCCTGGCGGTGCGCGTCGATGGCTATCTTGCCGGCGGCGGCCAGCCCGCACCGCCTGCCCTGGTGCCGGTCCCCCGGGACGCGCCGCTCGCGCTCTCCTTCGCACAGCAGCGCCTCTGGTTCCTCTCCCAGCTGGACCCCGACAGCCCGGCCTACAACGTCCCGCACGCCCTGCTCCTCGAGGGGGAGCTCGACGCCGCGATCCTCCACCGGGCCCTGGTCGAGATCGTGCGCCGCCACGAGTCGCTGCGCACCACCTTCAGCGCGGAGGACGGCGCGCCGCGCCAGCGGATCGCCGCCGCGCGAGCGGTCGATCTGCCCCGGCTCGACCTCGCCGGCCTGCCGGCCGCGGCCAGGCAGCGGGAGCTGTCGCGGCTGGCGGCTGCCGATGCCTTGACGCCCTTCGACCTGGGGCGCGGTCCGCTGGCGCGCGTCAGCCTGGTGGCGCTCGCGCCGCGCCGGCACGTGGTGCTGAGCTGCATGCACCACATCGTCTCCGACGGCTGGTCGCTCGAGATCCTGTGGCGGGAGATGGCGCTCCTCTATGCGGCGCACCGCCGCGGCGAGCCCTCGCCGCTGCCGCCGCTGCCGATCCAGTACGCGGATTTCGCGCACTGGCAGCGGCGCTGGCTGCGGGGCGACGTGCTCGACGCCCAGCTCGGCTTCTGGCGCCGCTACCTGGCCAGGGCGCCGCACCAGTTGCCGCTGCCGACCGACCGTCCGCGCCGCGCGCTGGCCGGCGAGCCGAGCGCCGGCGAGCATCGGTTCCGGCTGCCGGCGGAGCTTGGGGCCGCCATGCGCCGCCAGGGCAGCGAGCTCGGCGTGACCCCCTTCATGACCCTGCTGAGCGCCTTCATGGCGCTCCTCTGGCGCGCAACGGCGCAGGACGACCTCTGCATCGGATCGCCGGTGGCGGGACGCAACCGTCTGGAGACCGAAGGGCTGATCGGTTTCTTCGTCAACACGCTGGTGTTGCGCGGCGACCTGGCGGGCGACCCGACGTGGCGCACCTTGCTCGGGCGGGTGCGCGAGGCAGCGCTGCAGGCCCATGCCCATCAGGATCTGCCGTTCGAGCGGCTGGTCGAGGAGCTGGCGCCCGAGCGCGGCCTCGGCCGGACCCCGCTGGTGCAGGCCGTCTTCGTGCTGCAGCACGCGGCGCGGCGCGCTCCGGCGCTGCCGGGGCTCGAGGTGGGCGAGCCCGCCGTGGCCGAGATCCGGCGGCCGGCCAAGTTCGATCTCCTGCTCGCCGTGGGCGAGGACGGCGACCGTTTCGCCTGCAGCCTCACCTTTTCCCGCGCGCTGTTCGACGCCGCGACGGTCCGCGGTCTCGCGCGGCGCCTCGCCGCGTTGCTCGCGGCGGCGGCCGCCAGCGCCGATCAGCCGCTGGCGACCCTGGCGCTGCTCGCCGCGACCGAGCGCCGGCAGCTGCTGCGCACGGCCGCCCGCGGCCTCGCATCGGAGCCGGGAGGCGAGCTGCACCGCCGCTTCACGGCGCAGGCGGAGCGTTCGCCGGAGGCGGTGGCGCTGGTCGGCGACGGGCTGCGGCTCACGTATCGCGAGCTCGACCGCCGCGCCAACCGCCTCGGCCGGCTGCTCGCCGGCATGGGGATCGGGCCCGAGTCGCTGGTCGGCCTGTGCGTGGAGCGCTCGCCGGACATGATCGTGGCCATCCTCGGCATCCTCAAGGCCGGAGCTGCCTACGTGCCGCTCGATCCCATCCACCCGCCGGAACGGCTGGCCGCGATCGTCGAGGACAGCGCCGTGGCGGTGGTGCTCAGCGAGCGCGCCCTGCGCGAACGGCTGTCCGCAGCGGCGCGAGTGCTGCTGCTCGACGAGCTGGGCCCGGCGCTGGCGCGGCAGGCGCCGACCGATCCGTGCGCGCCCACGGTCCCCGACCATGCTGCCTACGTGATCCACACCTCCGGCTCGACCGGCCGGCCCAAGGGCGTGGTGGTGAGCCATGCCGGCGCCACCCGGCTGTTCACCGCCACGCAAGACGACTTCGGCTTCGATGCGCGGGACGTCTGGACCCTGTTTCATTCCTACTCGTTCGACTTCTCGGTGTGGGAGATCTGGGGGGCACTGCTGCACGGCGGCGCCCTGGTCGTCGTGCCGCAGGCCGTCAGCCAGTCGCCGCACGCCTTCCATGACCTCTTGCGCCGGGAGCGGGTGAGCGTGCTCAACCAGACGCCAGCCGCTTTCCGCCAGCTTGCCGCGGTGCTCCCGGAGGCCCCGGACCTGGCCCTGCGCCTGGTGATCTTCGGCGGCGAGATGCTCGATCTCGAGATCCTGCGGCCCTGGTTCCGCCGCTTCGCCGGCGGCGGTCCGCGGCTGGTCAACATGTTCGGCATCACCGAGACCACGGTGCACGTCACCGCCCGCACGCTCACCGCCCGCGACCTCGACGAGACCGCCGGCAGCGTCCTCGGCGGGCCGATCGCCGACCTGTGGATCGTGGCGCTCGACCGCGCCGGACAGCCGGTGCCGGACGGGATCGCCGGGGAGCTCCACGTCGGCGGCCCGGGGCTGGCCCGCGGTTACCTCGGGCGGCCGGACCTCACCGCCGCCCGCTTCGTGCCCGACGGCTTGCGCCGCGATCCCGGCGCACGGCTGTACCGCAGCGGCGACCTGGTCCGCCGCGGCGGCGGCGAGCTGCGGTACCTCGGACGCATCGACCAGCAGGTGAAGATCCGCGGCTTCCGCGTCGAGCTCGGCGAGATCGAGAGCGCGCTCACCGCCCATCCCGGAGTGGCGGCCGCGGCCTGTCTGTGCGACACCGGCGCCTACGGCGACCAGCGCCTCGCGGCGTACGTGGTGGCCGCCACCGCGGCGCCGGGCGAGCGCGAGCTGCGCCGCTGGCTGCGCGGCCGGCTGCCGGAGCACATGGTGCCGGAGTCCATCGTCTGGCTCGACACGCTGCCGCTGACCGCCCACGGCAAGCTCGACCGC
>DATKFK010000930.1:0-2388 GCA_035544375.1 Thermoanaerobaculia bacterium | reverse complement strand
CCAATAAGCCGCCAGCAGCGCCAACCAGAGGTTGACCACGCGTCTCATCCCACCCCCTCGCCGTAGCGGCATTATTCACCAGGCCGGCGTCCGAGCCTAGTGGTCCCGAGTCAGAAATTCGCATCATTCTTCGGCGGCGCTCCGGCCCCCTGGCGGCGTTGCGACCTGCCGGGAGTGCCGCAATGGCTGGTGCTCCGTCGCGGCCTTGCAGTTGCGCGGTGACCCCCGGCCGCGAGATCGTTAGCCCGCCATGGCGATCTATGCGATCGGCGACGTCCACGGGTGCTACGAGACGCTCCGCTCCCTGCTGGCGAGCAGCGGGTTCTCGCCGCGGCAGGACCGGCTCTGGCTGGTCGGCGACCTGGTCAATCGCGGGCCCCGCTCGCTCGAGGTGCTGCGCTGGGCGGCGGGCATGGGCGACCGGCTGGTGGTGGTGCTCGGCAACCACGACCTGTATCTGCTGGCCCGGGCCGCCGGGGTCGCCGAGCGCAAGCGCCGCGACAGTCTCGACGGCGTGCTGGCGGCGCCGGATTGCGATGACCTCGTGGCCTGGCTGCGCAGCCGGCCGCTGCTGCACCGCGAAGGCGAGCGCGTGCTGGTCCATGCCGGGCTGTTTCCGGAGTGGAGTCCCGAGCGCGCCCTGGAGCTGGCGCGGGAGACCGAAGGGCGGCTGCGGGGCGGCAGCGGCGACCGGCTGTTGCGCTGGTCGACGGCCAAGCGCGCCGACCGCTGGCGCGAGGGGCTGGGTCCCGGCGCCCGCGCCCGTCTCGTGCTTGCGGGCATGGCCCGGCTGCGCGCGCTGACTCCCGACGGCAGGATGTGCGCCGACTTCAGCGGTCCGCCGGCGGAGCTGCCGGCCGGCTGCCTGCCCTGGTTCGAGGTTCCCGGCCGGCGCAGCGCCGGCGCCCAGGTGATCTTCGGTCACTGGGCGGCCCTCGGCCTGCGGCTCGCTCCCGGCATCGCTGCGCTCGACACCGGCTGCGTCTGGGGCCAGTACCTGACGGCGCTGCGCCTCGACGACGGCGCGGTCTTCCAGGAGCGCAACCGCGACTTCTGACGCCGGGCGGCCGCGGTGAACCGTTCGAGCGGGCCTGACGTAGACTCAAGCGACAGCGTTGCCGAGGTGAACGCGCGAGGAGGCAAGAGCCATGAGCAGCACCGGCCCAGAAACGCCGCCGGACCCGCCGCAAGACCGTCCCGCGGATGCACCGGCCGCCGATGCCGGCGCGGGCGCCGCCGTCGCCGAGCGGCCGGCCGCGGCCACCGTTGCCGAGCGCCTCGCGCCGGCTTCGGTGCCCGCTCCGGGCAAGCGGCCGCTGGTCCATCGCCACCACTGGCTGGTGCGGGTGACCCACTGGGCCAACGCCGTGCTGCTGGCGGGCATGATCGCGAGCGGGCTGCAGATCTACAACGCCTTCGGCCATTTCGGCAAGCGCGGCGGTCCCTTCTATCCCAATCCCTTCGACGGCAAGCCCTTCCCGAGGTGGTCAGGGCTCGGCGGCTGGCTCGCGGGCGGCCTCATCTGGCACTTCGCGCTGGCCTGGCCGTTCGTGATCACCGGGGCCGCGTACCTGCTCTACCTGGTCTTCTCCGGCGAATGGCGGTCACTCCTCTTCCGGCCCAGCGACGTGCCGCGCGCCGTGGCCATGCAACTCTATTACCTGCGCCTGCGCAAGGAGCACCCGCCGCAGGGCAAGCACAACGCGCTGCAGAAGGGCGCCTACACCTTCATCCTGCTCCTGGGGATCATCTCGGTGCTCTCGGGCTTCGCCATCTACAAGCCGGCCCAGCTCTCCTGGCTGACCGCCATGTTCGGGGGCTACGAGCTCGCTCGGTACTGGCATTTCTGGGCGGTTTTCTTGTTCCTTGCGTTCACGCTGGTGCACGTGACCCTGGTCCTGGTGGTCGACCCGGCGTCGCTGCGCGCGATGATCACCGGCTGGTACCGGGGGAGGTTCCCAAGCCATGACTGACTCACGGCTGTCGCGCCGAGACCTGTTCCGGCTCGGTCTGGCGGCGGGTCCCGCTTCGCTGGTCGCTGCCTGCGGCTGGGACGGCGGTCCGCATCTCGGCCCGAAGCTGCACGCCTTCTCGAAGGTCAACGATTGGGTGGGAGAGAAGATCTTCTTGTCCTCGACCCGCCTCGCGCCACAGTACCCGGTGTCGCAGCGCACCGCCGCCCGCGACTTCCCGGCCTACGCGCTCACCCATCCGCTGCCGGTGGTCGCGGACCCGGCGGCATGGGCGTTCGAGGTCAAGGGACTGGTGGCGAAGCCCCAGCGGCTCACGATCGCGATGCTCCAGGCGCTGCCGCGGGTCACCTACACCGTCAAGCACCATTGCGTCGAGGGCTGGACCGCCATCGCAACCTGGACGGGCGCGCCGCTC
>DATKFK010000929.1:0-2733 GCA_035544375.1 Thermoanaerobaculia bacterium | reverse complement strand
GCTGCCGCGGCTGATCGGCATCGCGGCCGCGCTGGACATGATCCTGACCGGCAAGACGGTGTCGGGACGCCAGGCGCTCAAGCTCGGCCTCATTGACGCCCTGCTGCCCGACGCCCGTTTCCTGGACCTGGTGCGGGACTTCGCGCGCGAGCGCTGCGGACGATCTCCGGGGGCTTCGGGGGCCGCGGGGCCCGCGGCGTCACCAGGCGCGGCGGGGCCGGCACGGCCCGCACGCCCGGCGCGCAAGCGGCCCGGCGGCCTGCGCGGCGCGCTGCTCGAGGGCAACCCGATCGGCCGCCACATCGTCTTCGACCAGGCGCGCAAGAAGACCCTCGAGCAGACCCGGGGCCACTATCCGGCAGCGTTGCGTGCCATCGAGGTGGTGCGGGTGGGGTTCGAGGACGGCATGCAGGCCGGTTTCGACGCCGAGGCGCGGGCGGTGTCGGACCTGGCAACCTCGCCGGTGTCCAAGAACCTGGTTCACGTCTTCCGCTTGACCGAGAGCGCCAAGCGCGAGGCCGGGCTGCCGGGCGGCGAGCCGCTGCCGGTGCGCGAGGCCGCCGTGCTGGGCGCCGGCACCATGGGCGGCGGGATCGCCCAGCTGATCGCCGCCGAAACCGACCTGCCGGTGCGCATGAAGGACGTGCGCCACGAGGCCCTGGCCACCGGCATGAGCCATGCCGCCGGCCTGTTCGAGCGCCAGGTGAGGCGCCGCCGCCTCGACCCTCCCGGGATGCGGCGCAAGATGGCGCTGCTGCGCCCCACTCTCGACTACAGCGGCTTCCGGCGGGTGGACCTGGTGATCGAGGCGATCGTCGAGAAGCTCGACGTCAAGCAGTCGGTCTTCGCCGAGGTGGCGGCGCAGGTGCCCGAGACGACGGTGCTGGCTTCCAACACCTCGTCGCTGCTGCTCCACCACATCCGCGTCTCGACGCCGCGCCCAGAGCGAGTGGTCGGCATGCACTTCTTCAACCCGGTGCACCGCATGCCGCTGGTCGAGGTGATCGTCCCCGAGGGCGCCGACCCGTCGGCGGTCAACACGGTCTTCGACTTCACCCGCCGCCTCGGCAAGACCCCGATCCTGGTCAAGGACAGCCCCGGCTTCCTGGTCAACCGGTTGCTGACCTTCTACTCGATCGAGTCGTTCTGGCTGCTCGACGAGGGCCGCCGGATCGAGGACATCGACCGTGCCATGGTCGACTGGGGTATGCCGGTCGGGCCGCTGGTCCTGACCGACGAGGTGGGCATCGACGTCGCCGGCAAGGTCGCTCACATCATGGCCGACGCCTTCGCCGACCGCGTGCGGCTTCCCGCCTGGCTCGACCGGCTGAGCGCCGGCGACCGGCTCGGGGTCAAGAACGGCAAGGGCATCTACCGGTACGAGGGGCGCGAGCGGCAGGAGCCCGATCCGGAGGTTTACGCGGCGCTGGGCCTGGACCCGGAGCACACGGGCAACTCCGGGGGCGGCGAGCCCGACCTGGCCGCCATGGCCGACCGCATGGTGCTGCCGATGGTCAACGAGGCCGCGCGCTGCCTCGAGGAACAGGTGGTGCGGAGCGCCGGCGACCTCGACCTGGCGCTGATCCTGGGTACCGGCTTCCCGCCGTTCCGCGGCGGGCTCTGCCGCTGGGCCGACCAGCAGGGCCTGCCGCAGCTCATCGCCCAGCTCGAGCGCCTCGAGGGCGCGGCGGGAGCCCGCTTCCACCCCTCGGAAGCGCTCCGCGCCACGGCCGCCGCCGGCGGCTTCTACGCGCGCTTCGGAACCATGCCCGCCACGCCCGCCTGACCTGACAGCCGATGGCGGCGATGCCGGTTTCCTGGCGCGGCCGCCTGCCTCCCTCCCTGGGGCGGGGGCTTTTCTTGGACAAGGAGACGCCATGCGCACCCGACACCTCTCGATCATGATCGCGGCCGCCGCCCTGCTGGCCGTTCCCGGCCTGGCCGGGTCCGCCGCGCGGGCCACCTCGCCGGTGCCGGCCGCCGCCGCCGGCTTCGACCACCTCAAGTCCCTGACCGGCAACTGGCAGGCCAAGCTGCCCGACGGCAAGGTCACGCACGCCACCTACGAGGTGGACGCGGCGGGCACCGCGGTGGTCGAGAAGCTGCAAAGCGAGGGGGAGCCGGCGATGGTCACCGTCTATTACCCGGACGGCTCCCAGGTGATGCTCACCCACTACTGCACGCTCGGCAACCATCCCCGGATGCGGACGGCGGGGACCGCAAACGGGGACAGCCTGAGCTTCACCTTCGTGGACGCCACCAACATGAAGGGCCCTGGCGACGCCCACATGGATGGGCTCAAGGTCACCTTCGCCGATGCGGATCACTTCTCCCAGACCTGGACGATGAAGAAGGACGGCAAGGAGACCCCGCTGACCTTCAACTTCGAGCGGGCGAAATAAGCTCCACGGAGCCGGCCGGGTTGGCTCGCGGTTTGCTGCGTTAGTCCCTCGGCAGGGATCTGCGTCCCGCGGTCCCCGTGTGCCGGAAAGGAGGACGCGATGCAGGCGATGCTTCGCTGGACCGTCCTGGGACTCGCCGCCCTGATGGCGGCCGGGACCGGCTCGGCGGCCGCGCAGGAGCCGCCGCAGCAGCCGCAGCCGCGCTTTGGCGAGAAGATCGAGGTGCGGGAGGTGCTGCTCGACGCCCTGGTCACCGACGCCCAGGGGCACGTCATCGTCGGCCTCGGCAAGGATGATTTCGTGGTGCGCGAGAACGGCAAGCGAATGGACC
>DATKFK010000928.1:0-8248 GCA_035544375.1 Thermoanaerobaculia bacterium | reverse complement strand
TCTCGGAGGTATGACACAAAATGATCCGTGGTCCTACAACCTCTACGTCCCAATTCTCGATGGGAGCGCGCCATTCGTTTTGAACGATTCTGAGCACCTCGGAACCTGCTTGGTCGTAGAGAACAGCACCGATGCGAAATGGACCATCTGGCTCCTCGGGAGGAGCGACTTCAAGAAGAGGGTCTCCAAAAGCGTCAATGACTATCCGGGGCTTGACCGCGTGGAAACGGCCGAGAGATACATCTGGCTGAGCGGAGCCGACATCAAATGGACCAAATGAAAAGCCGAGCGAGCGAGGTTTCGGCGAGATCGCAGCAATTCTCACGGTCTCCTCAGATAGAAGGCCCTTCGTTTTCCTGGTATGGCAGCCTCCGCACAGAAGAACAATGCCATTGGCATCATGAACCCTAGCCTCGCTGAACGGAGGCGTTAGGTGATCATACTCATATATCGCGGAGCCACAAACGACGCAACCGAATCCACAGCGCTGGCGGACCGCCCTCGCTACATCAGCAGGAATGTGGCGCGATAAGCCAAACTTGTTCACCGTTTCCGTCCGCTTTTGGCGTGCCACAGATTCACAAACCGGTCGTGTGATGCCTCCCGCCACCCTCGCCAAAAGTCCGGTGTCAAGAGCGTGCACGCTTTCGCAGCTGGCATCTCGGACTCCCTTTGACTACTGCCGCCGCTCCAGCGCCCGCAGCAACGCGGCAGCCGCCCGGTCGCCCTTCCGTTCGGCCGCCACGAGCTCGCGCCGGAAGGCCGGGATCTCATCCGCTGCCCCCGGAGGCGAATAGAAACCACCGTCCTCTCGCCTCCTCAGCCCGGTGAGGCCGACATCGAGCCGATCCATCCAGGCTGCTTTCTCCACTTGCCCAGGGCCGATAGGCACTCTGAAGAGCCTGCCTCCGCCACACAGCAGCGCGAGCTCCTCTCCGCCGCCGGTAAACCCGGCACCCCACGATTGACCGGTAAGGATCGCGCCCCCTCTCACGATCTCGCCGGGCGGCGAAAGGTCGAGGCGCAGACCCTTCTCCAGGTCCCACACGCCCACATCACTGACCTTACTTAGGCGATCTTCATGTACGAGGATCGCGCGTCGTAGGTCCCGAGAGACGGAAACCACCCTGTACCGGTCATCGGCCGGGCTCGGAGTGCGAAAATATGCCGTCCCTGCCGATACGACCAACCTTCCATCCTCCTCTGCCCTGATCTCTGCTTCGTGGCAACCGAACCGCACGACGAGCTTGCCGCTTCCCACCTTGATGCCGTCCGCTTCCCTGAGCAACGCAAGAGCCAACTCTTCGCTCCCTCCGGTCGCCGCAACCGACGCGGCCGCGTGGCAAGCCGGCACCGTCCATATTTCAAGCCGGTGCTGGTTCCTGAGGAGGAGCTCGCCGTGTGCGCCGAAACCATCAAAGCGCGCGCCGGAGGGTAGCTCGCAACGCGAGATCGCGCCAGTCGGCTGGAAAGGGATTTGTTCGGCGACCCTGGAAGAGAAGACCACGATTACGGACGACTCCAACAGGAAGGCATCCTCCAGTCCGTCGTGCGTTCTTAGCGGCTCCGTTCTCTGCAGCTCGGTGACGCTGCCGTCACTGGCAGCGACCACGCTCAGCCGGGGTCGGCTTCCTTGCACTCCGACCAGCAACTGCGTCGAGTCCGCCGAAAAACGCATGACCCTCAAGTACCCCTGCATGAAGCGGGGATCGTGGAGCAACTCTGGCGGCACGCCCTCCTTCGGGAACTCGACTCTGGAGACCACGGAAGCCCCCGAGGCCAGCGAGTGAAGGTAGATAGCGACACCAGTATGGTCCGACCGGCCCACCGCGAGCCGGCTGCCATCCCGGGAAAACGCCGGCCAGGCCAGCCCCGTATTCGCGTATCCGAGTTCTATGGACGCCGGGGGACGTACCGCTGAAGGCCATCTGAGCGCAATGCCCGCAGCGGAAAGTGTCAGGAGGTGGCGTCTGTCTTGGGTCCAGTCCACAGCGAGAGCACCGCCCGGGAGGCGGCGCTCCATTCTTCCTGTGGAATCACATCCTCCGACCGCCAATTCGCATTCAACGATGCTCGAGTAGCCCCGCTCTTCGACGTCTGTTGCCGTCACCCTCCCCCCTTCTTCGACGTCTCTTGCCGTCACCCCGAGCAGAAGGTTGCCCAGGGGACAAAGGCGGCCGAGAACAGGCCACCGCGGCAGCTTGACCTCGTAGCCATTGGAGTCCAGAAAAAAGCCCTTGCCGAACACATTGCCGCACGGATCGATCCAGGGACCGGGATCACCAACGTGCGAAGGCACATCCTCAGGAAGCGCTTCCACTGCGGCTACGCCACAATCCGTCGCCGAACACATATGGACCTGCCAGCCCAGGGCGCGCGGAGCAATTGCGATCAGCCGGCCGTCGGCCGCCCACCCGGTCCGCCCCACTTGAGAACCCTGCAACAATCGCCTCCCAACCACAGGAGGGGACGAGAGCTGGATCATTTCGAATCCGCCGCCAGGGAGGGCCACTGCAACTCGCGGGGGGCCGCCAGGCGCAAGAGAGCTGAGGTAGTCCACTTCAGATCCGCTCGGAAAGACCAGCCTCGGATGGCCGGGGGCCTCGAAGTTCCAAACCCGCAGCCCTTTCCATGAACGCTGCGCAACCCAGCCGGACGGTCCGAATGTCGGCGAGGCGATGAGGTCCGTGGCCTCGTTGAGGACGAACCGGCCCGTTGGAACTTCCCATATCAGAAGCCGGAGCCCTGCTGGAGTGTCAGTGGCAATCGCTGCATACCGCCCGTCGGCGCGGATCACTGGGTCCCCAACTGACGGGAGGTCGACGTCCTGGTGTGGACCATGCCCCAGGGGCAGTGGAAGGGAGGACAGGCGCTTCTTGGACGCGAAATCCCAGGTCTCGATGGCTCCTTCCATTCGATGGAGCACCGCGATCTTATGGTTGGCGTTGACCGCTGCACGAACCGCCGGCCCCAGATCCGACACGAACTCGGGAGCCGTCGGGGCAAGCGCCAGCAGTCGAGCAAAATAAGAGGACCGGCTCAGCTCACCTGCGGGGGCCACGGAGATCGCCTGGCTCAGCGCGAGGACTGCTGCCAATACATCGTTCCTGTTGTCGAAATCCGAGGCCGCAGTCGAAAACCACTTTTCGGCCAAGCGGCGCGCGGTCGCCCGCTCCGCTTCGGCGCTGCGCCGCGACTCCCGGAGTGCCCACACGCTCACCCCGAGGATCGCCGCCATCGCCAGAACCGCCGCCGAGCGCAGCGCCACTCTTGCCCTCTGCCGCCCTCTCCGCGCTCGCCGGCTCGCCTCCAGCAGCCGCTCCTCGCTCTTTGTCAGCCTGCGCATGACCGCCCCGCCCTCCTCCGCGATGCGCAGATCGGCGTCGTCCAAGGGCTGCCCCACCCGCTCCCTTTCCCAGTCGACCGCCCGGTTCTCGAGCGTCCTGCGGGCACGCTGCGCCGGCCGGTCGGACATCGCGGCCGCGTGCTGGACCACGGGTGCCAGCGAGTCGTGCACCATTCGCGCGGAGCCCGGCCGGTCACAGTACAGGAGCTTCGCGCCAGCCATCTCATCCACCAGCCGCGGGACCGGCACCAAGGCGTTTGCCGGATACCGCGCGGCGAGCTCGCCGGTGTCCTGACCCGCCGCCGTGCCCCCGGGCGTCGTGTACTCGCGCAGGACCTCGAGGGCAAAGCCGGTCTGAAAGCTCATGGGGCACACGGCCTCCACGGCTTGGAGCTGCCGTTCGAGGAAATCGCGCAGCCCCGCCGCGGCCGCGAGTTCGAGCTCGAAGTCCTCCCGGCGGATCGTGCGTACCGCGGCGCCCTCCTTCTCGGCGCGTGATTTCGCCCTGGCCCACAGGCGGGCGAGCAACACCTGGAGGACAGGCGCTACGGCTCCCGAATTGCCGGTGAGCACGGCATCTACGATCGTCTGCGGCAGCTCCTGCGGATCGAAATCGATCCCGTAGTGATCCCTGACGGCGGGGTCCCCAGCGAAACCTGTCATCGTCTCGAGCAGTCCGCGCGCGTCGAGATGCCGAAGAGCGAACGGATGCCACCGCATGCCGTGCCGGCGCAGCCCGTCCTGCACCGACGAGAGCCTGTCCTCGCGGAACGACAAGAGAAGCTGGATGCCGGTCCGCAGGGGCCTGGTCTTCAGCCACTCTGTGATCGCGCGGAGCAATGTGGCAAGCTCCTCGTCGCCCTGCCCGAGCGTCCATGCCTCTTCGACCTGGTCGATGACAGGGAGAGCGTCGGTGCCTTCCGCCTGCTCGCGGAGGACCTGCCACAGGGCGGGCAGGCCATCGGCGCCGCGCGCGGCCACATGTAGCTTGCGGTCGGCTAGGCGGGTCTCGATCCCCGCCCGCAGGAACGATGATTTGCCGGCGCCCATGGGGCCGAAGAGCAACCCGACCGCCGGGAGGTCGGCCCGCCCGAGGTCGCTAAGGAGTTGCCGGATGTCCGAGCCACGGCCGAAGAAGACGCGGCTGTGCTCACGCTCATACCGGTCCAGGTAACGGAACGGTTCCTCGGGCAAGCGCTCCCGCGGGTCCAGGGGAGGCAGCCGGTCGGAGTCCTCCCAACGGAAGAGACCTCCGCCGGGATCTCTCAGGCGCTCGATCGGCGTAGCGTAGAGCGTGCCCGCCTGGGCGCGCCTCTCCTCGCCGTCCGCAGCGGGCTGGAGGAGGGAGTAGCGCAAGAGCCCCACCACATTGCCCTCGACGAGGACCGGCGCTCCCGACAGTCCTCGGACGGGCAGGCCCGAGGCTGCCGCGGCTTCCTCGCTGTAGAGCTGGATCGCTCTCACCGGGTCTCTTCCCGGAGTCAGCGCGTCGAGCGCCGCCCTGACCGTCCGGATGTGGCCCCCTGTGTCCATCCCCAGCCGGGGATGGGCATCCGGGAACCCCCAGGTGGACCACATCACGCGGCGGTTGACAACAGTCTCCTCCAGCAACCGGGCTAGCCCTGCCGGCCGCAGATCCCAGCCCTCGAGCTTGCCCGGGTCGAACTGCAGCAATGCCCAATCGTCGTCGAGGTCCCAGGCGCCGGGCGCGAGGCATGCCGGGACGTCTCGCTGCTCCCATACGCCTTCCCACAGGCTTAGCCGGGAGAACTCGAGGCTACAGCTCTCGGCTCGCGCCGTGATCCCGTCCGGCCGCCGCTCGGCAACCACATGGAGCGCTGTCGCCACCAGACCGCGCGCGATGATGAACCCGGTCCCGCGGGAACCGGCAGAGTGCACCTTGACGACGGACTCCCGCATCGGCGAGGGCTCCTACTCTGCGATGCAGTTCGCCGCTGCGTCCGGGTCCTCCTCGCGGTAAACCCAGAGGCCGGCCTTTTCGACATGGCCGCTCTCCGCGATGTCGAGCCTCACGTAGGTCGGGCGGCGAACGACCCAACCCTCGAGGCTGCCAGCGGTGAGATCGTCGAGGAAACGCTGCATGGCCTCCGCCGCGGCGTCCTGGCTCAAGAGAATCGCCTCCGGGAGCTGGATGAGATCGATCCACGTCCCGGAGTTGAGGTAAACGCCGCGGCCGCCGTTCGCGTCGGCGATCTCTTCTCGGCAGGCGCGATGGGTATGGCCGAAGACCACCGCCTGAAAGCCGTTGCCGATGTGCTCGCCGGCGGCGTCTCTGTAGCGGCCGCCCCTCTCGCCCGCCATGTCGAAGGTGCGGTCGTCGCGCACTAGTCGGCGCAGGAGCTGCAGGGCCGTCGCAGCCCGCCAGGCTGGACGCGCCTGGGACGAGATCTCGCCGCCGGGCTCCTCGTGCCGCTCGACGAGCGCAAACAGGGCGGCCGCGTCCTGCTCGCCGACACAGCGCCTCACGATGTCACCGACCCGCTCGGCGCCGCCGTCCGCGGAGATTTCGCCCCCATACCGCGGAGCGAGCCGGTCGACCGCGGCCTTTGCTCCTCCCAGCGCACCGAAGACCAGCATACGCGGCAAACGGCTGAGGACGGACGGCTCCAGGGCAAGCAGGATGGGCACCATCGCCTCGGCTTCGGGTTTCAGCAGGTCGATGAACGGGAACCGCACCTTAAGCGGGTTCATCAGCTCGGTGACGAGGCGGCTCCCAACAGGCGGCGTGAACGGCGCCGCCGCCTCGCTGTCCGCCTGGCGCGACTGGAGCACCCGGACACGCCGCAGTTGATCGTGGTCCACCTCGTTCATGCTGTCCACGCGGTTCCCATGCTCGATGACCGCTCGGCCTGCGACGTAGGCTTCGTTGTCATAGATGAACTGCAGCCGGGCCTCGTCCCCTCCCAAGATCTCTCGGAGCTCGCGGCGCACCGCGGGCAGAGCTAGCTCCAGGTCGTGATTACCGAGGATCAAGGTGAGCCGGTGTTCGGCGGCAACCAAGTCCCGCAGCGCCGCGAAGACCTCGGGTTCCCGGTCCCGAGCGATGAGACGCAGGATCCGGCTTGCCTCGGCAGGGTCGCGATGGAACGGCTGCCAGCCCCCTCCCCGGCCATGCTCCGCCAGGAAGTCCACGATGTCACCGTTGATGATGAGCTCGAGGCTCCCAGGGCTGCGGCCCGCGAGAGCCCGCACGAACCGCGCCACCAACCGGCCCTGGCGGCAGATCTGGAAGCCACGCCCGCCGGGAATTCCCGGCTCGGCAGGGTCACCTCCAAGGTGGAGGTCAGAGATGACATAAACCTGACGTCTAGGCATTGAGAAGCTCGCGCTGAAACGACGTTGCTAACGATTATCTCACGGCTCTCGCAAGTGTCGATCAAGTGGATCGGTAAACCGGGTGGAGCTCCCTTAGCGCAGGCCGACCGCCTCCCGGATGAGCGCCGCAGGAGACGCCCGAGCGCGCGGCTTCTGCACCCGAGCGCTAGTCGAGCGCTCGTCCAGCTGCTATTCGTGAAGCCGGATGGAACCCCCACCGTACTTCCGCCGCTACTGGCTCGTCCCCGGCGCGGAGTTCAGGATTCCAGTAGCCGGGCCCGTGGTCTCCACCGAGGCGAGCCACCGCTCGAGGACTCGGCGGATGCGCGAGTGTAGACGGTCGAGGAATCAAGCCCGAGCTGGCGGGCCAGATCCGCGGGGCCAGATCCCGCTCGCTGGGATCCGCATTCTCGCAGGCGCGCGCGTGAGGCGCCCACCAAACCCGCGGGCTTGGGCTGGGGTCGTGCCGAGGAAAGCAAGCATCTTCGGCCAGAGCGAGTGTTGGGCGACACACGGCCCTTCTCCCAACTGCCGAGGGTGGCGAGGCGGCAGCTGAACATCCGGGCATCTCCTGCGGCCGGACAACCCGGTTGAGCCTGGAGCACTTCAGGTGCTCGCCCACCGTCCGGGGGCTCCCGCAGTTAGCCAGGGCGGGGAACTCTTACTCAGCCGGCGACATGAGGTGCTCGCCCAGGGTGCGAGGGCTTTCGGGGTAGCCGGCAGGGCGGGGAATCCGGCCCCGAAGGGTCAGTGAGAAAACATCAACACATCCCCAGGGATGCGTGCACCGTTGCCTCAGCGCGCCGGTTCCAGGATGTAGAGCCGGGTCTCCGCGGGGAGCGACGCCGCGGTGAGCTCCAGATCGGAGCCTCCGGCCCGCACCACGCGGTCGGCCGGGAAGAGGCCGGCGATGATGTCGACCGGCAGGATCCGCAGGCGGCCGTGCGGCAGGAAATAGTGCATGGGGATCACCACCCGCGGACCGATGGCGTCGATCGCCCGCTTCATGTCGTCGACCTCGATGTTGTGCACGCCGCCGGCCAGGGCGAACATCACGTCCACCTGGCCGCGCAACGCCGCGATCTCCGCCTCGCGGAAGCGGCGGCCGATGTCGCCGGTGTGCAGCAACCTGATCCCCTCCAGCTCGAAGGCCACCATGGCGTTGGGCCGCGGAAAGATGAGCTGGACGAGGTATCGCCACTGGTAGCGCTCGCGCGCGCGGAAGGCGTGCAGCGTGAGCCCGTCCACCACCTGCCCGCCGGGAGGGATGTCCAGGGCGTTGACCACCGTCGGGTTGCCGCGGACGTGGCTGGAGTCGTTGTGGAACTGGTCCAGGTGGGAGCTCGTCAGCACCAGGTCCGCCGGCTCGTCGATCGGCGCGAAACCCGACACCGCGGGCTGGTAGGGATCGGTGACGATGGTCCGGCCGCCGCCCTCGATGCGGAAGCAGGCATGGGCGTAGAACCTGATCTTCATGGCTCGGGCTCCTGGCGCGCACCGCCCTACTGCGCGCGGATCACGTCGAGAGGTGACACCGCCGTCGCCCGGCGGGTGGGGACGTAGGTG
>DATKFK010000927.1:0-5143 GCA_035544375.1 Thermoanaerobaculia bacterium | reverse complement strand
GCGCCGACGAGAGCTTCTACTCGGGCATCCGCGGCGGCAGGCCGGTCGCCGACGTCCCCTTCCCGGTGACCCGCGAGGTGCTGCTGCGCGGCGAGCAGCGCTATGACGTCTTCTGCTCGCCCTGCCACGGCAAGCTCGGCGACGGCCGCGGCATGATCGTCACCCGCGGCTACAAGCAGCCGCCCTCGTTCCACAGCGAGCAGCTGCGCAACGCCCAGGTCGGCTGGTTCTTCAGCGTCATGACCCAGGGCTTCGGCGTGATGCCGAGCTACGCGGCGCAGGTGCCGGTGGCCGACCGCTGGGCCATCGCCGCCTACATCCGCGCCCTGCAGTACAGCCAGAACGCCCGCCTCGCCGACCTGCCGGAGGCGACGCGGCAGAAGCTCGCCGGCGAGCTGGCGGCACCCCCGGCGGCTTCCCAAAATCCCGCCACCGGCGCGCCGCAGACGCCGGCGCGGCCCCAGACGAGCGAGGTCCCATGAGCAGCGGCCCCAGCAACGGACATGCGGCATCCCCCCGAGGCGAGGCGCCTCGTCTCGATGCCGAGGCGTTCGCCGCGCCTCCCGCCGTCGACCGGTTGCAGCGGCTGGGCCTGACGATCTGCGTCATCGGGCTCGTCGGCAGCGTCGCCGGTTTCCTCATGAGCCCCGACTACTTCTACCGCGCCTACCTGGTGGGCTGGGTCTACTGCGTCGGCATCGCCTTCGGCTCGCTCGCCCTGGCGATGATGAATCACCTGGTCGGCGGCGGCTTCCTGCTGGTGGTGCGGCGCCAGCTGGAGGCGGCGACCCGCACCATCCCGGTCCTGCTGCTGGCGGCGGTGCCTCTCTTCTTCTGGCTGCCGCGCCTCTACTCCTGGGCGGACCCGGCCAAGGTGAAGGTCGATGCGATGCTGCAGTGGAAGACGCACTCGTACCTCACCCCGTGGGGCTACGTCACCCGCCTCGTGCTGTACTTCGCCATCGCCTGGGTGCTGACCCACCTGATCAACCGCATGTCGCTCGAGCAGGACCGCACCGGCGACGCGGGCCTGGCGCGCCGCATGCGGATGGTGTCCGGTCCGGGGATCGTCATCTACTGCCTGGCGGCGACCTTTGCCTCGGTCGACTGGCTGATGTCGATCGAGTCGCACTGGTCGTCGACCATGTACGGCTTCTACCTGATCGTCAGCCAGGCCCTGTCGGGATTGACCTTCACCATCGTCATCGCCTTCTTCCTCTCGCGCAGCGAGCCGATGGCGCCGTTGATGGTGAGGAAGCACTTCCACGACTATGGCAAGCTGTACCTGGCCCTGACCATGATGTGGACCTACATCTGTTTCTCGCAGTTCCTGATCACCTGGGCCGGCAACCTGCCCGACGAGATCTTCTGGTACCGGCATCGCATCCTGAGCGGCTGGGGCGCTATTGCCGGGATCGTGGTGTGGTGCCACTTCGCACTGCCGTTCGCGCTGCTGCTCTCGCGTGACCTCAAGCGGCGCCCGCGCTGGCTGGCGTCGCTGGCCGCGTGGATGTTGCTGATGCGCCTCGTGGATCTGTTCTGGCAGGTCGAGCCCGCCTACGTCGGCGCCGCCGGCAGCCAGCGGCTCGAGATGGAGTGGATGTACCTGGCGGTCCCGGCGGCGCTCTTCGGCGGCTGGCTCTGGCTCTTCGGCCGCCAGCTCAAGCAGCGGCCGCTGCTGCCGATCCACGACCCGCAGATCGCGGAGGTGGTTCCCACATGACCGACGGCCATCATCTTCATGGCGAGTTCCATCCCGGCGATCACGCCCACGAGCACGAGCCGCATCCGCCGGCGCCCGGACCGCATCCGGCCGACTCGGAGGAGTTCGACGCCGAGATCAACATCCGCGCGATCCTCTGGACCGCGGTAGGGGTCGTCGCCACCTGCGTCGTGTCGGTCGTCGCCATGTGGGGGATGTTCGTCGGCTTCGACGCCTTCGACCGCCGCCACGCCGCGCCGCCGCCGCCGATGGCCAAGGCGATGGGCCAGCCGGAGGCTCCCGAGCCGCGCCTGCAGGCGGCACCCACCGAGGACATGATCAAGATGCACGAGGCCGACGAGCTGGGGCTGCGGCACGCCGCCTGGATCGATCAGGCGCAGGGGACGGTGCGGGTGCCGATCGACGTGGCCATCGACGTGCTCGCCGCGCGCGGCCTGCCCAAGGTCACCACGCCGCCGCTCGCCGAGATGGCGGCGCACGGCTCGACCGCCGAAGAAGGCCGGCCGCCCACCGACCAGCCGAGCCCCGGCACGCTCCTGCCGCCGCCAGGACAGGGCATGGGCAATATCGGACCGCCATCGGCGGGCGCCGGCCAGCTGCCGGCCCCGGCGATGCCCGAGCCCGCCGCCGGGCAGCCTGCCGCCAAGGCACCCGCCGTGCAGCCGGCGCCGCACCTGCCGAACGTGCCGCCGCCGCCGCCGGGAGGGATGCCGTGATGGGCGGCAGGTTCCTGCGTACGGCCGCGGCCGCCGCGTTCCTGTTCGGCATCGCCGGCGGGTTCGGCACGGGCGAGGCAGGCGCCGGCGCGTCCGGCACGGGCATCGCCCTCGCCCAGCCGGCCCAGCCCTCGCCGGCGCCGCCGTCGCAAACCTTCATGCAGTACGGCCTCGCTCCCGCCGCGCCGGGCGCCGCGAGCGGGCAAACCGCGCCGGGAGGCATGCCAAGTCCCTTCCAGCGCATCGGCTTCGACCAGAAGGTGGGCGACAAGGTCCCCGCGGACCTGGCCTTCCGCGACGAGACCGGGCGGCCGGTGCGCATCGGCAGCTACTTCGGCGGGAAGCCGCTGGTCCTCGCCCTGGTCTACTTCCAGTGCCCGATGCTCTGCCCGATGACCTTGAACGGCCTCGTCCGCAGCCTCAAGGGCATGAGCTTCGACGCCGGCCACGACTACGAGGTGGTGGTGGTCAGCTTCGACCCGCGCGAGACGCCGGCCATGGCGGCCGCCGCCAAGCGCTACGCGGTGCACGGCTATGGCCGGCCCGAAACGGCGCCCGGCTGGCATTTCCTGACCGGCGGCGCCGAGCCGATCCGGCGCCTCACCCGGGCGGTCGGCTTCCGCTACTTCTACGACGAGCAGGCGAAGCAGTTCGCGCATCCCGCCGGCATCGTCCTGCTCACGCCGCAAGGCGCGGCCTCGCGCTACCTGTACGGCATCGAGTTCCCGCCGCGCAACGTCCGGCTGGGCCTTGTGGAGGCGGCCAGCAACCGCATCGGCTCGCCCGTCGACCAGGTGCTGCTCTACTGCTTCCACTACGATCCGGTGCAGGGCAGGTACAGCGCCGCGACCCTCAACATCGTCCGCCTCAGCGCGATCCTGTGCGTGGTGGGCCTGGGAACCATGATCGCGCTGCTGCTCCGGCGCGAGCACCGGGGCCAAAACCCCTTGGGGACTGCCTGATATGCGGTCGTTACCGTTTTTCCCGGAGCAGGCCACCGCGGCGGCGCGCGAGGTGGACGCCATGTTCGCCGTCTGGCTGGCGATCAGCCTCTTCTTCACCGCCCTGATCGCGGTCCTCATCGTGGTCTTCATGGTGCGCTTCCGGCGCCGCCATCCCGACGAGGTGGGCAAGAGCGACCACGCCGGGCCCTGGCTCGAGGTCGTCTGGTCGGTGGTGCCGCTGTTCATCATGCTGGCGATGTTCGCCTGGGGCGCCCGGCTGTTCTTCGTCCAGCACCAGGCGCCGCCGGACGCGGTCGAGTACTGGGCGACCGGCAAGCAGTGGATGTGGAAGTTCGAGCATCCCAACGGCAACCGCGAGATCAACCACCTGCACATCCCGGTGGGCCAGACGGTCAAGCTGACGATGACCTCCGAGGACGTCATCCACAGCTTCGGCGTCCCGGCCTTCCGCCTCAAGCAGGACGTCAACCCGGGGGCCTACACCCGGGTATGGTTCCGGCCCGACCGCGTCGGCACCTACCACCTGTTCTGCGACCAGTACTGCGGCGCCGAGCACTCGCGCATGGTGGGCAGCATCGTGGTGATGTCGGCCGAGGACTACGCCGCGTGGCTGGCCGGCGGCCCCGGCGGCGGCCAGTCGCCGGTCGCGGTCGGCGCCCAGCTGTTCCAAAGCCTGGCGTGCATCACCTGCCACGAGATGGGTCCGGGGTGGATGGCGCGCGGGCCCAGCCTGCAGGGCGTCTACGGCCACCAGGTGCAGCTCGCCGGCGGCGAGACGGTGCTGGCCGACGAGGCCTATCTGCGAGAATCCATCCTGCTGCCGGCGGCGAAGGTGGTCAGGGGATGGCAGCCGATCATGCCGACCTACCAGGGGCAGGTCAGCGAGGAGCAGCTGATCGACCTGATCGCCTATCTGAAGACGCTGGGCAACGCGCCGGCCATGGGCACCGGCGCCATGAATCCGCCCGGCACGTCCAGCCCGATGACCGGCGGACCGGCAGGCTCGATGCCCGCCGCCGCGGGCCCGACGAGCAAGTGAGAGCCGAACCATGAACAGCACCGCCGCGACCCAAGACCTCGACCTGGACGAGATCGCTCGCCAGCGCCCCAGCTACCTGCACGACGGCTACGGCTGGAAGTCGTGGCTGCTGACCAAGGACCACAAGCGGATCGCGATCCTCTACCTGATCTCGATCACCATCTTCTTCGCCCTGGGCGGCATCTTCGCCATGCTGATCCGCCTCGAGCTGCTGACGCCGGAGGGCGACCTGGTGCAGGCCGCCACCTACAACCGGCTGTTCACCATGCACGGCGTCATCATGGTGTTCTTCTTCCTGGTGCCGTCGATCCCGGCCACCCTGGGCAACTTCTTCGTGCCGCTGATGATCGGCGCGAAGGACCTGGCGTTTCCGCGCATCAACCTGCTGTCCTGGTACATCTACGTGCTGGGCGGCAGCCTGACCCTGTGGGCGTTGATCCACGGCGGCGTCGATACCGGCTGGACGTTCTACACGCCGTTTTCGACCCACTACTCGAATGGTTACGTGGTCTCGACCGCGTTGGGGGTGTTCGTCGCCGGTTTCTCGTCGATCCTGACCGGCCTCAACTTCATCGTCACCGTCCACCGCATGCGGGCGCCGGGCATGACCTGGTTCCGGCTGCCGCTGTTCATCTGGTCGATGTACGCGACCAGCCTGATCATCGTGCTGGGTACGCCGGTGATCGCCATCACGCTGCTG
>DATKFK010000926.1:0-10572 GCA_035544375.1 Thermoanaerobaculia bacterium | reverse complement strand
CGCCAACCACGCCAACCACGCCAACGGATGATTCCCGTCTTCACTCCCTGGCTGCCCGAGAGCGCTCGGCGGTACGTGCTCGACTGCGTCGATTCGGGTTGGATCTCGTCTCTTGGCGAGTACGTGCCCCGCTTCGAGGCCGAGCTCGCCCGTTTCTGCGAGGCGCGCCACGCCGTCGCCACCGCCAACGGCACGGTGGCGCTGCACCTGGCGCTGGCCGTGCTCGGCATCGGGCCGGGCGACGAGGTGCTGGTCCCGGACCTCACCTTCGTCGCCACCGCCAATGCCGTGCACTACACCGGTGCGACGCCGGTCCTGGTGGACGTCGATCCACGCACCTGGGGCATCGACCCCCAGGCGGCGCGGCGCCGGCTCACGCCGCGCACCCGCGCCATCCTCCCGGTGCACCTGTACGGCCGGCCGGTCGATCTCGACCCGCTGTTCGAGCTCGCGGGCGAGCACGGCCTCGAGGTGGTCGAAGACGCCGCCGAGGCGCACGGCGCCCGCTACAAGGGCCGGCGCGTGGGCGCCCTCGGCCGCATCGGCGCGTTCTCGTTCTATGGCAACAAGATCTTCACCACCGGCGAGGGGGGCGCGGTGGTCACCAACGACGCCCGGCTCGCCGAGCGCGCCGCCTTCCTGCGCGACCACGCGATGGACCCGCACCGCCGCTACTACCATCCGGAGGTCGGCTTCAACTACCGCATGACCAACATCCAGGCCGCCCTGGGCTGCTCGCAGCTCGAGCATGCCGAGGAGATCCTCAGGCGGCGGCAGGCGCTGGCGCGGGCCTATGACGCCGGCCTCGCCGGCATCCCGGGCATCGCTTGGCCGGTGCCGCAGGCGTGGGAGCAGAGCGTCTGCTGGATGTACTCGGTGCTGATCGAACCGGCGTTCGGGCTCGACCGCGATGCCGTCGCCGCCGGCCTGCGCGCGCGCGGCGTCGATTCGCGGCCCTTCTTCGTGCCGCTCCACGAGCAGCCGCCCTACCTCGACGGCGGCCCCTCCTTGGACCCGGGGGGATCGGGTGCCGGGTTCCCGGTGGCCGCCGCGCTGTCGCGCCAGGGCATCAACCTGCCGTCGGGCACGGCGCTCGCGCCGGACGAGATCGCCATGGTGTGCGCGGCGCTGCGGGAGATGGCGAACGCCGCCGCGTGATCTCGGTCATCCTGCCGACCTACAACGAGCGCGAGGGCATCGCCGAGCTGGTGGCGGAGATCCTGGCGGTGACGCGCCGGGCGGGCCTGCCGGTCGAGGTGCTGGTGGTCGACGACGACTCGCCCGACGGCACCGCCGCCGCCGCCGAGGCGGCGTTCCGCGGCGACCCCGCGGTGCGGGTGCTGGTGCGGCGCGGCGAGCGCGGCCTGGCCGGCGCCATCTGGCGCGGTTTCCAGGAGGCCCGCGGCGACACGCTGGTGGTGATGGACTCCGACGGCAACCACGATCCGGCGCTGGTGCCGCTGATGGTGCGCTGCGCCGAGGACTTCGACGTGGTGATCGGCTCGCGCTACGTGCTGGGCGGCGGCATGCTCACCTCCGCCTTCCGCTACTGGGCGTCGTACGCGTTCAACGTCTTCATCCGCATCGCGCTCGCGCAGCGCATCCACGACAACCTGTCCGGCTACCTCGCCTTCCGCCGCGGCCTGCTCGAGCGGCTCGACGCGGCGGCGATCTTCTACGGCTACGGCGACTACGCGATCCGCCTGCTGTGGCAGGTGGTGCGCGGCGGCGGCCGGGTGCTGGAGATCCCCACTATTTACCGCTTCCGCAAGGGCGGGGAGTCGAAGACCCGCTTCCTGGCTTACTTCTGGACCTACGTCGCCTCCGTCTTCCGCCTGCGCCTCACCCGGCGGTAGCGCAGTCCGACCAGGGCCGATTTACGCATCAACGCAACTCCGATCCTCTCGGTTACGATAGGAGGCAATGAGCATGAAGATTGCGCAGCTGTTCGCTCTCATCGAAGAGGTGAGGCGAACCAAGGGTTTCGTGCAGCAGGGAGACTACTCGCCGGCCGCCGAGACCACCAACGAGTACGTCCTGTTCCTCAAGCCGGAGCTCACGGCGGTGGCGCCCGATGTCTTCGCCAAGGTTGCCGAGCTCATCGACCGCCACCTCCAGGACTTCGGCCAGCAGGTGGTGATGGCGGCCGCGCTGGAGGCTGCCTATATCGCGCGCCACCGGATCGCCGAACAACATTACGGCGTCATCAACGTGGTGTCCGAGCAGGGAGCGCGCGCCCTCTCGCAGGAAGCGCGGGAGAGCCTGGCGAAAGCCTTTCCGCAGGCCGAGACCGGCCAGTACCAGCTGCTGGGCGGTCATGAGCTCCTGCGCCGCTACCCCTTCTTCACCCCCGAAGCGCTGGCCGTCTTCCACGACAACCTGGAAAACCACAAGCTGGCGCCGGGCACGCATTGTGTCAAGGCGGTGGTGCGCGGCACCCAGGTGCTGCTGTTCAACGGCTTCCATCCCGAGCAGCTGCTCTACTTCACGACGCCCGGCACGGTGATCCTGGCCCTGATCGTCCGCTCCCAGACCGCCTGGAAGAGCATCCGCCAGGAGCTGGCGGGGGCGACCAATCCGGCCAAGGCCGCGACGGGCTCCATCCGCGGCGCCCTCTATCGGCGCCGGCAAGAGCTGGGGCTCGCCGAGGTGAGCTCCGGCCGCAACGGCGTCCACGTCTCGGCGGGTCCGCTCGAGGGGATGGTCGAGGTCAGCCGGTACGTCAGCAACTTCGACGCGCCGGGCAAGGCGATCCAACCGGAGGACACGACGTTCGGCCGGCTGCTGCTGCGGTCCGGGTTCGACGCCGAGGCGGTGCGGCGGCTCGCCGGCAACCCGACGGTCGAGCACGGGGGGCGGCGGGTGTCGCTCTTCGATCTCACCGAGGAGCTGGACGCGGCGCCGGCGCTCGAGCGCATTCGCGAAGCCACGTTCGGGTGAGGAAGCGCTTTGCGGCTGCCCGGCACCTGGGGAGCGGCCTTGCTCCGCCTCGAATGGGGAGCGGCGGCGCTGCTCAGCCTGTTCATGGTGTGGGTGCACGGCCAGCGGCTGGCGCATGCCGGAGGGCTGTGGCGCGATGAGGCGGCGGCGGCGCGGCTGGCGACGCTGCCCTCCCTGCGTGCCGTCTGGCGGCTGTTCCCACACGAAGCCTTTCCGCTGGCGGTGCCGCTGGCGATCCGGTCCTTCGCCAAGATCGCCGGCGACGGCGACGGCGCGCTGCGCGTCTTCGGGATGCTGGTCGGCATCGCCGTCGCCGCGGCGCTGTGGCTGAGCGCGCGCGCTGCCGGCGACACCCTGCCGCTGCTGTCGCTGGCGCTGCTCGCCGGCAACGCCCCTTGCATCGTCTTCGGCGACACGCTGCGCGGCTACGGCCTGGGCAGCCTCTGCGTCGTGCTCGGATTCGCGGCGCTCGCCCGGCTGCTGCGGCGCCCGGGGCCGGGAGCGGCCACGGCCGCCCTGCTCGTCCTGATCGCCGCGGCACAATGCCTGCTCGGCAACCTGGCGCTGGTGGCCGCGCTCTGCGCGGCGGCGGCGATCGCGGCGCTGCTGGGAGGGGTCGGCGCCGCCGGGGCGCCGGAGTTGCCGGGGCCGGCGGAGCTTTCGGGCTCGGCTGGGCCGCCGCGCACGGCGAGGGTCGCGGCCCTGCCGGACCGGCGCCGCGGCGGCAGGCGCGTCGCCTGGGTGGTCGTCAACATCGGGCTCGCGGCGGCGCTGTCCCTGGTGCCTTATGCGGCGTCACTCGGCGCCGCCCGCGCCTGGAGCGATGTGGTCGTCTACCGTCCCGACCTGCGGCAGATCCTGCGGGTGCTGTGGGCGACGCTCTCTCCGGTGGGCGCCGCCTGGGCGGCGCTGGCGGTCCTGGCCGTGGCGGGGACGGCTTGGACGCTGGCGAGCCGGCCGCGGCCGGGCGACGGCCGGCCGGCCGGCACGACGGAGGTGGGTGCGAGTGGTCCGGCGATGCCGCCGGCCGCCACGCCGACCTTGGGCGACAACCCACCTGCGGCATCTGCAGCACCTGCAACACCTGCAGCACCTGCGGCACCTGCGGCACCTGCGGTGGGTGCCGGCGTGAGGCTGTTCGCGGCCCTGGCCCTGCTGCTCGGCGTCGCGGCGCAGCTGCTGTTCCAGGGGGTCCTGGGCTACACCCCCCGCGCCTGGTACGACCTGCCGCTGCTCGCGCTGATCGCCGCCGCCCTCGAGCCGCTGGCTGCCGGGCTCTGCCGGCCGCCGATGGCCCGCCTGGCGCGGATCGTCCTCGCCCTGGCGCTGGCCGCCGCCCTGCTGCCGTCCGAGCTGCCGCTGCTGCGCCTGCGGATGACCAATGCCGACCTGATCGCCCGCCGGCTGGCGAGCGCCGCCGGCAGCGACGACCTGGTGCTGGTCTCGCCCTGGTACTACGGCGTCAGCTTCAACCGCTACTACGGTGGGCCGGCGAGCTGGATGACCCTGCCGGACCTGCCGGACCACCAGGTCCATCGCTACGACCTGCTGAAGGCCAGGCTTGCCTCACCCCGCCCCATCGAGGACGCGCTCGACGCCGTCCGCCGCACCTTGAGCGGCGGCCACCGCGTGTGGGTCGTAGGCCAGCTTCGCTTCCCGCCGCCCGGCGAGGCGCCGCCGGTCCTGCCGCCGGCCCCCGGCGGCGCCGCCGGCTGGCACGATCTTCCCTACGTCGAGTCCTGGTCGATGCAGCTCGGCGCGATGCTGCGCGCCCACGCCGGCTCCCTGGGGCGGGTGCCGGTGCCGTCTCCCGACCCGGTCAGCCCCCTCGAGAACATGACCCTCGCGGTCGCATCCGGCTGGCGACCCTGAAGCACGGCAGGAAGGGCGAACAGGGGTGAGGATTTATGCTAGTCTTTAGATTGTGGAATATTTGCCCAGGAAATGTCGCCAAGGAGCTGCGCAATGATCTGGGGCGTTGCGGCAATTGTTTTTGCAGCTGGTTGCCTCGGTGGCTTTGTGAACTCCGTTGTTACCGGGGAAATGAAGTTACCGTACCTGGATAAGGCGGCCAAGATCTATTACCCGGGTTGGGCAGGAACGGTCCTCGTAGGTGGTGTCGCAGCAACGTCGTCATGGGGCCTCTACGGACCGCTGGCGCAGTTCGCCGTAATCGGGCAGGGACAAGTGACGCTCCCATCGCTGAAAGTTGCAGAGGTTTTTGGGGCTCTGATTATCGGCTTCGGAGGCGGACGCTGGTTGACGGCAGAGGTAGGACGGCTCACAGCATCACGCGAGCGCGACGCCCTCGAGAAGACCAAGAAGGATCTGCTTCAGGCGCTCCGCAAGCATCGCTCTGCAAAAGGGAGTTGACCGATGAACGAGGCTCCGGCTCTGGATTTCTCTTCTCTCCTCGATGCGATTGAGTCAGCAGATCCTTTTCAGTCTGAGATCCTGGCGCGACAGGTTGCAGCAATCGCAAGCCCTGATGTCCAACGAGCTGCTGATTCCATTGTCCAGAAAACATTGGCAGGTGAATTCGCCTCGTATAAGGAGGCAGAGAAGCTTGCCGATGCAATGAACCAAGAATTGGAAAAAATGGAACGGCTGACGCCAGGATTGGCAACGTTGGTCGAGCAGCGGAGCCATTTCGACAAATTAGTCGAAGCCATGCTAGAAGAGCAGGGGAAGATGCAGCGCCTGGCACCGGAGGTGCAAATGCTTGTCGATCGACAGAATCATTTTGATGAGCTCGTCGAAGCCGCGGTCGGCGAACAGGAGAGTTTGCACCGGCTCGCACCAGAGGTTGCAACTCTGGTCGAGCAGCAGAATCAATTCAAAAGGCTCGTTGTATCGGTCGTCGAGGAGCAGGAGAAGCTGCGACGGTTGACGCCAGAGCTGGAGAAGCTGCTGGTGCAGCAGAGAGAGCTTGCGCGGCTCATCGAAGCTACCGTCAGAAAATAGGAATCGAATCTCCAACAGCGAGTTCCTCACATTCCAGGGAATGAACCGCGATCGCGCAGCATCGTAAGATAGCGCTCCATGGTCGAGCGCCTGTTCAAGGTCCGGGCGGCGGGATCGACTCCCGGCCGCGAGGTGCTGGGTGGGGTGACGACTTTCCTCACCATGGCATACATCCTGGCCGTCAACCCGGTCTTTCTGACCGCCGCCGGCATGCCGCTCGCCGGCGCCATCGCGGCGACCGCGGTGTCGGCGGCGCTCGCGACGCTGGCGATGGCCCTGCTGGCCAACTATCCCATCGCCCTGGCGCCGGGGATGGGGATGAACGCCTTCTTCGCCTACAGCGTCTGCATCGGCGCCAAGGTGCCGTGGCCGACCGCGCTCGGCCTGGTCTTCTGGACCGGCCTGGCCTTCCTGGCCCTGACCGTCACCGGCGCCCGCCGGGTGCTGGTGCGGGCGGTGCCGCCGGTGATCCAGCTGGCCGGGGCGGTGGGCATCGGCCTGTTCATCGCCTTCATCGGCTTGCAGCACGGCGGCCTGGTGCGGGCCGATCCCAACACCCTGGTGGCGCTCGGCGACCTGCGCTCGCCGAACGCCCTGCTCACCCTGGGCGGCCTCGCGGTCTCCATTGCCCTGCTGGCGGCCGGGGTCCGCACGGCGATCTTCTGGGGTCTGCTGGCGACCCTTGGGGCGGCGCTCGCGGCCGGCGTGGTGCACGCTCCGCCGCGTCTGCTGGCCGCGCCGGCGCTCGCCCTGCCGGGGCGCGCCATCGACCTCGCCGGCGCGCTGCGTCTCGACTACCTGCCGCTGGCGCTGGTGATCCTGTTCTTCGCGCTCTTCGACACCCTGGGGACACTGATGGCCCTGGCCCGCCTGTCCGGTGCCGCCGGCTCGACGGGGCAGGTGGCGAATAGCGCCCCTTCGAGCCAGGCGAGCCGGGCGAGCCAGGCAAGCTCGGCCGGGCAGGCCGGCCTGCTGCGCGACGGCGAGCTGCCCCGGCTCGAACGGGCGCTCGCCGCCGATGCCCTGGGGATGGTGTCGGGAGCGCTCTGCGGCACGTCGCCGGTGACCTCCTACATCGAGAGCGGCGCCGGGATCGGCGTCGGCGCGCGCACCGGCCTCGCCAGCCTGGTCACCGCCGGGCTGCTGCTCGGCTCGCTGCTGTTCATGCCGCTGATCGCTCTCATCGGACAGGGGGCGGGCGGCGGCAATCCGGTGACCGCCCCCGCGCTCATCCTGGTGGGCACCATCATGGTCCGCGCGGTGCGCGAGATCGACTGGTCCGACGTGACCGAGGCCGCCCCGGCTTTCTTCACCGCGATCCTGATGCCGCTGACCTTCAACATCTCGCACGGCCTGGCGGCCGGCATCATGGTCTACGTCCTGGTCAAGCTCGCGGCCCGCCGCGGCCGCGAGGTGCACTGGCTGATGTACCTGCTGGCAGTGCTGTTCGTCCTGCGCTACGCCCTGCTGCCGGCGTGAAGCCACCGGCCAGCGGCGGCCGGCGATTAGAATCCCCCCTATGGACCTCGAGCTTGCAGGCAAGACCGCGATCGTCACCGGCGGCAGCAGGGGATTGGGGCGCGCCATCGCCTTGGCGCTGGCCGCCGAGGGGGCGCGGGTGGCGATCTGCGCCCGCGGCGAGGAGGGCTTGCGCGCCGCCGAGAGCGAGCTGCGCGGCGCCGGCCCGGGGCCTCACCTGGCGCTGGCGCTCGACGTCACACAGCCGGACGGCGTCGAGACCCTGGTGGCGCGCACCGCCGCCGATCTCGGCGGGATCGACATCCTGGTGCACAACGTCGGCGGCTCGCGCGCCTGGAACTTCGCCGATGCCGGCGACGACGACTTCCGCACCGTGCTCGACTTCAATTTCTGGCCGGCCGTGCGCCTCAGCCGCCGCGCCCTCCCCGAGCTGCGCGCCCGCGGCGGCGGCGCCATCGTACTGATCGCCTCCATCTGGGGACGGGAGGGCGGCGGCGGCACCTCCTACAACGTCGCGAAGGCCGCCGAGATCAGCCTCGCCAAGGCCATGGCGCGCGACCTCGCCAAGGACAACGTCCGCGTCAACAGCGTCGCGCCGGGCTCGATCTGGTTTCCCGGCGGTGGCTGGGACCGCCGGCAGCAGGCCGACCCTCGGGGCATCGCCGATTTCGTGCAGCGCGAGATCCCGATGGGCCGCTTCGGCCGGCCCGAGGAGGTGGCGGCCGTGGTGGCCTTCCTCTGCTCTCCTCGCGCCTCCTGGGTCACCGGCGCCTGCGTGCCGGTCGACGGCTGCCAGGGGCGCTCGTTTTGAGGCGCGTGCCGCCGATGCAATCGGTTATACTCGATCCTCGCCGCGCGATTGAAGAATTCATCGAACGCGCAAGACCGCCGCGGCCCACTGGACGATGACCGACGTCCTGCTAGCACACGCCTTCTTTCTCAAGAACGACTCGAAGCAGGTGGAGAAGATGCGCCCCTATGCGCCGCTGGGGACGCTCTACGCGGCCAGCCAGGTGCGCAGCCGGGGCTACTCGGTGGCGCTCTTCGACGCCATGCTCGCCGACGGCGAGGAGGAGTTCGCGGTCCTGCTCGCCGCGCACCGGCCGCGCTTCGTCGTGCTCTTCGAGGACCAGTTCAACTTCCTCAACAAGATGTGCCTCGGCCACGCCCGCCAGGCGGCGTTCCGCATGGCGCGGTGGGCTGGCGAGGCCGGAGCGACGGTGCTGGCCGCGGGGGCGGAGGTCACCGACCACCCGGAGATCTACCTCGGCCACGGCGTCGACTATGCGCTGCTCGGGGAGGCGGATCACAGCCTGGTGGAGCTGCTCGACGCGCTGTCGGGAAGGACACGGCAGGAGGTGGAGACGATCGCCGGCCTCGCCCTGGCCGATCCCGGCGCCCCGGGTGGCCTGCGGCGGACGGCGCCGCGCCAGCCCGACCGCCAGCCCGATGGCTTTCCCTATCCGGCCTGGGACCTCCTGGACGTGGAGCGCTACCGCGCTGCCTGGCGGCAGGCCCATGGCTACTACAGCGTCAACCTGGTGACGACGCGCGGCTGCCCGTTCCACTGCAACTGGTGCGCGAAGCCGATCTGGGGCCAGCGCTATGCCATGCGTTCGCCGGCCAACGTCGCCGAGGAGATGGCCCTGGTCAAGCGCCAGCTCGCGCCTGACCACCTGTGGTTCGCCGACGACATTTTCGGCTTGCAGCCGCGATGGGTCTCCGAGCTCGCCCAGGAGATCGAAGCTCGCGACGCCAAGGTCCCGTTCATGATCCAATCGCGGGTCGACCTGATGACCGCCAAGGCCGTCGCCGGCCTGGCCCGCGCCGGCTGCGTCGAGGTCTGGCTCGGCGTCGAGAGCGGCAGCCAGAAGATCCTCGACGCCATGGACAAGGGGACGCGGCGAGAGCAGATCCCGGTGGCGCGCGAACGCCTCCGGCAGGCGGGGATCCGCGCCTGTTACTTCCTGCAGCTCGGATACCCCGGGGAGACCTTCGGCGACATCGACGAGACCGTGCGGCTGGTACGCGAGACCCTGCCCGACGACATCGGCGTCAGCGTCTCGTACCCGCTCCCCGGCACCAGGTTCCACGCCATGGTCGCCGCCAGCCTGGGGACGAAGGACCACTGGGACGACAGCGCCGACCTCGCGATGATGTTCCAGGGCACCTACCAGACCGCGTTCTATCGCGAGCTGCACGGGCTGCTGCACCGCGACCTCGAGCTGCGCCACCGGCTCGCGGACGGCGGGGCCGGCGGCCACGATGGCAGGGCCGAGGCCGCCGCCGGGCTCGCCGCCGTCGAGGCTCGCCTCGCCGAGCTGCGCCGCGACGAGGCGAGCCATCGCAGCCGCAACCCCACCGCGATCGATCGGGATTGCGCTCCGCTGGCGGCGCCCGACCTCTCCCGGCCCTGGAACTGAGATGCCCGACCTCCTCCTCACCCACGGCTACTTCCTGTACCAGGACGCCAAGGAGGTCGAGATCATGAAGCCCTACGCGCCCCTGGGGCTGCTGTATCTCTCGGCCTACCTGAAGCGGCAGGGCTTCGCCGTCGAGATCTGGGACAGCACCTTCGCCGAGCCCGCGGACCTCGCCGCGCGCTTCGCCGCCGGCCCGCGCGGCGTGGTGGGGATCTACACCAACCTCATCACCCGCCCGGCGGTCCTCGCCGCCGTCGCCGCCGCCAAGGCGCACGGCTGGACCGTGGTCCTGGGCGGCCCCGAGTCGGCGAACTATCCGGCGGAGTACCTGGCGCACGGCGCCGACGTCGTGGTGGTGGGTGAAGGGGAGGCGACGATGGCCGAGCTGCTGCCGGCCCTTGCCCGGCAGGGTCCTCACCGCCTGCACGGCGTCCCCGGCACCGTCTTTCGCGACGAGACCGGCACGGTCGTCACCAACCCCGAGCGCGAGCAGATCGCCGTCCTCGATTCTCTTCCGTGGCCCGACCGGGAGGCGATCGACACCGGGCGTTACGTCGAGGTCTGGCGCCGCCACCATGGCGCGGGCAGCGTCAACATGATCACGGCGCGCGGCTGTCCCTACCGGTGCCGCTGGTGCTCCCACGCGGTCTTCGGCTTCACCCACAGGCGGCGCAGCCCCGAGGATTCGGCCGCCGAGCTCGCCCACATCGTCGACGCCTACCATCCGGACCAGGTCTGGTATGCCGACGACGTCTTCACCATTCAT
>DATKFK010000925.1:0-2587 GCA_035544375.1 Thermoanaerobaculia bacterium | reverse complement strand
CGGCCTCGGCGCGGGCGAGGTCCTCCTGGTCGAGCCAGCGGTGGACGAGGTCGTCGGGGTAGTAGAAGCGGGCGACGCCGGTGTAGTGGAGATGGGGGTTGTAGGTGGCCTCGCCGGAGTCGGCGTTGCGGCAGGGCGGCGAGTCGAGCGCCAGCTCGTAGATGCGGCGGTCGGTCGCGATGACGAGGTTGGTCGAGAGATCGCAGGCGGTGGGCTTGACGACGAGGAGGGGGGTGCGCCCGCCGGGACCGGCGGCGGCGGCCTGCAAGAGCCAGCGCTCGCTGTCGCCGAGCGAGGTGGCCAGCACCAGCTCGCCGCTCTCGAGCTCGATGGCGCAGGCGCGCAGGGGGGCGCAGGGCAACACCGGACGCAGGTGGCCGAAAGGGAATAGCGACTCGGTCGGGCGCTCGACGCTGGGCGCGACGCCCGTGCGGCGATAGGCGCGGGCGAGGGCCTCGGCGGTGGGCGGCGCGGTGGGCGGTAGCTGGTCGGCCGGCGGCGGGGCGGTGGGCGGTAGCCGGTCGGCCAGAGCCGGAGCGCTGGGGGTTGCGGCGCCGGGGGATGGTGGCAGCGCCGGCGCTGGCGGCACCGGCATCGGCGTCGGCACGGGTGGGGCAAGTCCTGGGCCGGCTGACGGCGCCTCCTTGGCGACGGTCGGATTCTCGGCGTCAGCGGTCGTGGCGGGCGTGAGGTCGGTGGATGCCGCGACGGCGATCCTGGGGTCGCCCAGGGCCAGGTCCGGATGCGATGGCGCGTCGGGAGAAGACGGCGGCGTGGCAGTCGCTGCCGCAGAGGAAGGCGGTGCGGCATCCTGCGCGCCGTCGCCGGTGGGTGTGGACGCGAGGGTGGCAGCTGGCGCCTCGCCGAGAGCACCGAGATCGGTGAGAGCACCGAGATCGGCGACAGTGCCGGCGGGCACTGCGGCGAAGGCGGACGGCTCGGCGGCGGCGCGAGCCGGGGTCGAACCAAGGACGGCGAGCAGCAGCAAGGCGGCGAGCAGCAGCGAGACGGCGGCAGGGATGGAGCGCGGCTGGGTCATCTCTGATCTCCGGTTGCGACCTCGGACCAGCTGAGGTCGGTGACAAAGAGCCCGAGGGGGTTCTTGAGCAGGGCCTCGGTGGTGGCGGGTGGGTTGACGGCGACGGTCAAGAAGGCCTCCCAGGCGACCGTGCGGGTGGGCCCGGCGACGCGGGGCCGCTCGGTCTCGCGCCAGCTGACCTTCCAGGTTTTGGATTTGGGGAGAGGGAGGACGGAGGTGATCTCGACCTGGCGGGTGACGCTGCGGCCGAGAACGCGCGGGTCGTGGGCGGGCTTGGCGAAATAGTCGTCGAGGGCGGCACGCGCGGCGCCGCCGGCGTAGGCGTAGGCGGTGAAAAGGAGCTGGCGCTCGGTGTCGGCGTCGGAGGAGACGGTGCGCAGATCGCGGATGAAGGTCGCGAGCTGGTAGACGTAGAGGCGGGTGTCCTTGGCGCGCAGGGGCTCGGCGGGCCCGAAGGCGACGGCCTGGCCAAGGCGGTCGACCTCGACAACGTAGGGCGTGATGCGGGACTGGCCGGAGAGGCGGAGGTAGGCGGCGAGCACGGCGCCGAGCAGCACGAGCAGACCGAAGGCGGCGAGCTGCCAGTTGCGCTTGCCCTTGGCGAGGTCGGCGTAGGTGCTCATGAACTCGCTCCTGGCGGCGAGATAGGGATTGCGCTGGCGGGGCATGCGGGCGTCGGGCGGCCGCTCAGCGGAGGGCGTCGGCGAGGCGGAGATGGAAGGTGATGCCGCGGACGAGGCGGCTGGCGAGGGTGCGGGGGACGGTCCAGACGAGGAGGCAGAAGATGATCGCGCCGCACATGACCTGGAAGTGGGCGATGAGCGACGGCGGCGCGGCGCCGAAGCCGGGCGAGAAGTCGAGCGCGGCCCACTCGCGGGCGAAGCCGGTGCCGACGCCCATGAAGAGGTAGAGGAGATAGATCCTGGCGCCGACCTCGAAGGCGTAGGCGATGTACCCCTCGGCGAGGGGGGCGGTGAAGCGGGAGCCGGCGAAGCCGAGAAAGAGAGCGCCGCCGGAGACGACCAGGAAGCTCTCGATGAGGGTGAGGCAGAGCTGGGCGGCGATGAGGCCGAAGGCGATGACGACGAAGAAGGTCGTCAGGGTGGCGAGGAGCACGCCGACGGGGTTGACCAGGAAGCCGAGGGCGCCGAAGGAGATGAGCATGCGGCCGGCGATGGTGCCGCCAAGGTCGAGCACCTGCGAGGGGTTGACGACGGAGGTGGCGGAGGCGGCCTGGCCGGCGGCCTCGAAGCCGCTGGTGATGGTGGGGATCCAGATGGGGAAGAGGGTGAGCAGTGAGAACAGGAAGGCGAGGACGATGAACTTGCGCAGCAGCGAGACGGCGATGGCGTCGAGGCTCTCGCGGCCGAGGGCCCAGAAGAGCCCGGAGACGGCGAGCTCGAGCGTGGCGAGCAATGCGAACGTGCGCTGCGCGAGCGGTTGGATGCGCGCGAGCCACGAGCTTGAGATGTCCTGGTAGTCGCGGACGATGCCGTCAAGGATGCCGTCGGGAGACCCGGGCTGGGCGTGGGCGGCGGCGGCGAAAGA
>DATKFK010000924.1:0-5458 GCA_035544375.1 Thermoanaerobaculia bacterium | reverse complement strand
TCTGGGCGGTGCCGAAGACGATCGCCAAGCGGACGGCGAGCGTGAGAGCGGGTGGAGCGTGCTCGGCGAGAGCTTCCTTGAGGAGGCCGATCGCGTAGACCTTGCGGCGGCGCCACCGGCGCTCCCGGCGTTCGGCCAGGGAGGCTCGCATGAGCGAGGCTGGGACGACGGAGCTGGCGGGGCGGCGGGGGCTCTGTGCCGGAGGCTCGATCCAGCGGACCTGGCCGAGGTTGGCGCCGTGGGCGACCACCGCGGGCTGGGCGCCGCGGGTCCCCTTCTTGACCTCGGTCACCTGCCAGTCATGGAGGGCGCCGGGGACGGTGGCGGGGAGCCAGCCTTCCTGCAGCAGGTGGACCTGCGGATGGTGGGCCGCGAGCGCGGCGACCCGGCGCTCGAGGTAGAGCTTCGCCTTCCTGGCGGCGCAGACCGGATCGAGGCAGCGGTCGGGGGCGGAGCGAGACTGCCGGCTGGCCTTGGCCGCACCGGGCCTCGGTTGGGCGTCGGGGTCCTGCTGGTCGTCGAAGAGGCCGGGGTGCTGGCTGCTGCGGTGGGGACAGGCGTTGCAGGCGCCGGCGATCGGTTCGAGGTCGGCGTCGTCGGGCTTCCAGGGAAACCCGCCGACCGCGCGAGTGAGGGAGCGGATCAGCTGGACGAGCTCGCGGGCGGTCGTGCAGCTCTCGAGCCGATGCTTGCTGGTGGTGAGCAGATCGTCCTGGGCCGCTGGCTCGAGGATGGCGATCTGCTCGAAGTCGGCGGCGCTCCAGGTGGCGGTGAAGCCCTTGCGCTCCTCGGCAAGGCGGCGCCAGGCAGGCGTGAGATTGAGCAGACGCCGGCGGCGCGCCACCCAGGCGAGGGGCTTGCCGAGCTCGCCGGCGACCTGGGCGAGTGTCCAGCGCTCATCGACGAGGCCGGCGACGGAATCGGCCTCCTCGAGGAAGGTGAGCTGGCGGCGGTGGAGGTTCTCGGTGAGGGTCAGGACGCGCGCCTCGTGGTCGTCCAAGGCGCGGATCACCGCGGGGACGACCGTCCGATTCGCGGCGATGGCGCAACGCAGGCGGCGCTCGCCGAAGATGACCTGGTAGCGGCCGGCGGCGGGCGCGGGCCTCACCAGGAGGTTGGACTGGACGCCGTGGCGGGCGATGCTGGCGGTGAGGGCGAGGTCTTCGGCGTCGGGGTGCGGCGAGACGGGACGGCGATTCCATGGATTGGGATCGAGCGCGGAGACTGGAAGCAAGACGCTGGTGCCGGCGTCGGGGGTGGCGGGGGTGGGGGACGGGGCGGGGGCAGCGGGTGCGTGGAGAGGAGCGGGGAGAGGGACGGCGAGAGTGGGGGGTGGCGGCGCGGCTTGCGCCGATGGCGCCAGTGGACGGCTCCTGGGCATGCTGCATTTCCTTTCCCTGGCCGCGGGGTGGGCCAGCAGGCACCGCCTCGCCCGGAGATGGGCCGGAGGGCAGGTCGCCCTCGGGAGGCGGCCGCAGCCGGAACGAGTGCCGTTGCGGCTGCGCGAGAGGCCCGACAGGGCCTCTCCGCCTTGGACATGTCCGCTGCTCGCCGGGCGCGGTTGGGGAGCCCGAGTCGCGCTGGCACCTGGCATGCCGCGCGCCCATCGTCGTCAAGACGAACGTGGCGCAGCAGGTTTCGCAGCGGGCGACCAGCGGGCGAGGCTCGATGGCGGGCTGGCGCTCGAGAGCGCGGCCGTGCGCCTGGGCGGGTGTTGCCGCAGGTCGTTACCGCGGACCTGCCACTGTGGCGCGAGCCGATCACGGCCCACCCGGTCCCCGACGCCGCGATCTCCTTGGGATTTGGCGGAGCCGGCTGTGCGCCCCATTCTCCCAGCGCCGATCGTCCCGGCCGCGCCTGCGGCGGGCTGTGTCCATGGCGATATAGTGCAGGAGGCCTTGCACCGAGAGGCTCTTTGCACCACAAGCCTTAGCTGTGCTTGCCCCGAGGTAGAAGCGATATTGGCGCAGGGTAGGAGCAGATGAATGTTATCGAGAAGTGAGGGCGACCTCGAGAGCATTCGCAACGGCACCTTCAAGGTCGAGTTCCCTGAGATGAGCTTCCGGCGCGTGCGCGGCGATGATTCTCCGCTGATCAGGGGATCCGGCTATGCGAGCGCTCTTGCCAGCGGGGAGATCTCGCTGCAGCTCATCACCAGGGAGAAACCTGACCTGTTTCCCCTGGTCACCCGCGGGGCGGCCGGCGAGCTCTACCAGGACGATGAGCTCTTCGCGTTCGAGGCGACCGACATCCTCGGCGAGCGCTGGGTGGCTGATCGCATGCTGCTCGATAGCACTCATGGTCCGGCGGGCACTCTGGTCCAAGCCTCGCCGCGGAGCCTGGTCCATAGCGCCGCAAGACCCAGATCGCAGACTCATGCCCTGATCATGGTCTTTCTCGGGGAGGTCCAGTTCCACGGCGACAGCCTGCTGACGACTCGGACCTGGGCGGGCGAAAGAGTCGTTCACGAGTCGTCGGACAGGGTGTTCTCGGCGCGCAAGTTGGAGCGCTTCGAGGTGGAAATCCTTCGCCGGCCGGAATTTCTGCAAGTCAGCGTGGAAGGCATAAGCCCGATGCCGCCCGACCTTGCGAGCCGCGTCGGAGAGGTGCTCTCCTTCTTGCTCGGTAGAACGATGGTCTGCTCCTACTCATTCAACATTGGCCCGGGCGGCACGTCGGAGACCTTCACCAAGGTCGATGCCAGCCTGCGGAAGAGGCCCGCGCCCTTTCCCCCTATCGCGGGTGATGGCCCACAGGAGCGCGAAGGCTTTTGGCAACTCTTCGAGCGGACGCTCACGTACATCCTCCAAGACGCTGGCAAACAGCCCAGCCTGGCGGCGGCGCTGAGGTACCTGGATTGGGACCCGGGGGCGGGTTTCAGCAAGCAGGCTTTGAGCTTCGGCGTGGGCGTCGAGGCACTCGTCAAGATCGTGAAACCCAAGGGGTTCAGCAAGATCAACGAGCTAGAACGCGAGAAGCTGCTCGCGGCGATCGCGGCATCGGGAGCATCGGACGAGTACAAGCGCCGCGCGGACGTGATGGTCAAGAACATGACCAATACGAGCGCGAAGGCCGCCCTCATCGAGGTAGTTGCGGAGAACGGTGCCACGAGCAAGCTCGTAAAGGCATGGGACAGGGTTCGACATCCTGCCAGCCACGGCAAGAGCCTCGAGCTCACGCAGCCCTCCTTCGACGACCTCATGGCGACCCTGACGCTTGGGTACTGCATCGCCTTCAAGATCGTCGGCTACGAGGGAATCTTCACCGACTATTCCATCCGCCAGTGGCCGCTAACACGGTTTCCATTCCCGCAGCGAAACGCTGCCGGAGAATGATCGGGCGGAAGGTTCGAGCCTCGGCGGCTCGTCCACCCGGGCACCAGAATTTCGTGCAAGGCCTCGGCAGCCGTGGAGGCCGCCTGCTCGATCTGGCTTGGGGCGAGCGGTCGGCCCGCCGCAAGCGGACCACCGCAGCGGTCAGTGGTCAAAGCCTGTCCGGCGCTTCTCGGCTCCCTCGTCGATCATACGGGCTTCGTGCTCGTAGGAGCCGGCGAGTGCGCGGAGGATCGCGGCGGTGCGCGGCCAACGGTCGAGGAAGCGCTCGGCCTGTGCGTGGTACTTGGCTGCCAAGGCGCGCTCTTGCTCCCCGCCGTCGAGCATGCCGCGGCTGGTGGCGGCGCGGCGGTTGTAGAGGGCCGTGCGCAAGCCATCCTCGATGTCGCGGCTCTGGAGCGCTTCGACCAGGTCTCGGACCTCCACGCAGGGCCAGGTGCCATCGGGATCCGCAGGGCTGGAGGCCAGAAGCGTTCCGATGTGGACGTCACCGACCGTGAGGCGCTGTCGTTTCTTCAGCTCGCGGCGGCTTGCGGCGACCCAGTCGGCGAGTGCCTTGGAGTCAACCGTGCCGTCTTCGCGCCTGCCCGGGAGGACACGCCACTCGGAGAGGAGCCGGTAGGCGTTCTGGGCGTGGGCCTGTTGCTGCTCAGTCGGGCTGGCAGGCGCGGCCTCCGCGGTCGCCTCGCTGGTGCCCGTGGCCTCGTCGCGGCGCGGCCGGTACACGGTCGCGAGGACTTCGACGAAGAAGGTGGGGTCTGAGGCCAGGTAGCTGCTGAGTGTCGGTGGACTGGAATCGTGGCCGAGCTCGGGCAGGTACGACCACTCGAGCTTGGCAAGCCGGTCCCTGGGAAGCGTCGAGCGCTCGAGGTAGTCGAAGAGCTGGACGATCTCGTAGTGCGAGACGGCCCTCGCCTCGAGAGCGATCGCCTCGCGACCCAGGAGCGCCTCGAGAGCCATAGCCATCTGCTCGGCCCAGCAGGGGCCGGAGAGATTGCGGAGGCAGCGGGTCAGGAGATGGAGCGCAGGGCCAGGTCGCCCGGCCGAGAGGAGTCTCGGCACGGCGACATCCAGGTGGGCGAACTTGGATCCGAGCCCGAAGATGGGGAAATGGCGCCAGAAGACACCCGCGACCTCGGCGCCCAGCGTCTCAGCGACATCCCATGCCGCAGGGAAGTCGCAGGTCGCGAGCAGCAGCTGGCCCGACTGCTGAGGCGAGAGGCGTCCGCCGCGGAGATGCATCTCGACCCATGGCCAACCGTTGGCGCGAAAGCGCTCAGAGAGGTAGGTTGGAGCGAAATCGCGGTGCAGTGGATCCTCGGAGTCGAGCAATTCGAGGATGGCCGTGTCGTGCCGAGTCACACCGGCGCGTGCGAGTGCCCATCCGAAGGGCGATGGCTGCTTTCGATCTGCGGCGAACGTCCGGAGCTGTGACCAATCCGCGCCTGCGGCGATCGCGGCTGCCGCCTCGATGCGCATCTGATCAACCGCCGCGTCGTAGGCTTCCAGGCCGTCGGAATGCCGAACGTGCGGAATCTCCGGCATGGTTTCGTCGAAGAGCCACGCAAACCGGTCGAACGCCGTCGATGGCTCGAAGCGCTTGGCGATTTCCTCGATCCGCGAGACCTCCTCGGGCGGCAGCGCCCAGTCAACGTCGGCATGTTCGCGGTGGCGAGCGGCGGTGATCCGGAGTGCTTCCCAGATCTGCTTGCGGATCCGGGGAGCGATGTCATCGTCGCCGGCCAAAGCGAGGAGCCGCGTCTGCGCCGCGGCTCGCGTCTGGGGTGGGAGGTTGGGTAGCTCGCTGAGCAGGGAGCTCCAGCGCTCCGGATCCGATCCCAGATGCTCGAGCAAGCGCCTGCACACCTCCTCGACGAAGAGCGAGGTCTCGCGGCGCGTGACGCGGACCTGTTCTGGCTTCCAGGGGCGGAAGTGGGGAGCGCTCGTCAGGTCAGCGAATTGGCCGCCGCCGCGAGCGATCGAGAGCATCAGCGGCCAGGCGATGGGCTCGTGCCGCTGGCCGAGCGCCTCGAGGACTGCCAGGCGGCCCTGCACACTGGCGCCGTTCTGGGGATACCACGGGCGAAAGATCGAGGCGAGACTGGCCCGGGGGCGGTTGGCGAGCC
>DATKFK010000923.1:0-5784 GCA_035544375.1 Thermoanaerobaculia bacterium | reverse complement strand
CCGGCGGCCGGTTCCTCAGCGATCGCAACCGCGAGGTGGCCGAGGCGCTGGCCGAGCTCGCGGCGGCCCGCGGCCGCTCCCTCCTGGATCTGGCGTTCTCGTGGCTCCTCGGCCATGGCGTCGTCTCGTCGGTGATCGCCGGCGCCATGACGCCGGAGCAGGTGCGGGCCAATACCGGCGCCGCCGGCTGGCAGCTCGCGGCGGCCGACCTCGCCGAGATCGACCGGCTGGCGCCGCCGCTCACGGATTGAGCCTGGCGTCGATGGCTTGCCCGCCCATGCGCGCATGAAGATCCCTGCCGCTCTCGCTTTCGCCGCCGCCGCTTTCGCCGCCGCCGTCGCCGGGATCGGCGGAGTCGCCGGAGTCGGTGGGGCGGCCGCGGCGGCGCCGCCCGTCGTGGGGCAGGAAGCGGCGCCGGCGCGCGAATATGCCGTGCGCCTGACCCGCGCGGCGGCCGCCGGCGACAAGCGGCTGGCGGTCGGCTCGCTGAGCACCGACGACCATCTGTCCGGAACCAAGTCCGGCGAGCGCAGCGACGAGCGGCAGACCTCGATCATCCGCTACGTGGTCGCGGCCGAGATCGAGGAGGTGAGCCCCAAGGGCAACGCGCTGCGGGCGACGATCACGGTCCGCCGGCTGGTCAAGGAGAGCGGCGGGGTCAGCCTCGAGCTGGCCAAGCCCGGGGCGGTCATCACCGCGCGGCTGGCCGGCCGCGAACGGATCTTCGAGCTGCTGGGCGCGCGGCTCGCCCCGGACCTGCAACAGGCCCTGGCGGCGACGGTGCCGCTGCGCGCCGACGACGAGCCGACCGACGACGACCTCTTCGGGACCGCGCAACGGCGGCGGGTGGGCGAGAGCTGGCCCGCCAACACCCAGCTCTTCGCCGGCTCCGGCGCGGCGAGCGTGACCTTCGACCCCCGCAACGTGACCGGCACGGTCACCCTGGCGGGGGTCAAGCCTGCCGGCGGCCAGCCCTGCCTGGAAGTGCGGTGGAAGCTCGAGGCCCGCCACGGCACCTGGAAGCCCGGCAGCCTGCCGCCGGGGTTTGCCGGGACCAACAGCTCGATGTCGGTCGCCGGTTCGGCGCTGGTGCCGGTCGACACGGCGCTGCCGGCGGCGGGCCGGGACGCCTCGCTCGCGCTGGTCGCCGACATCAGCGGCGAGAGCGCCGGCGGCGCCACCGCGAGCCTGCACCACGAGCTGCGCCAGGCCCTCCACCTCGAGCTTTCGAAGGTCCCCTGATCGCGGCATGCGGCCGAAACCGCCGGCACGCCGGCGCGTATCTGGACTGGAGTGATACCGGGAGATCGATCCATGCGTAGAGCCGTTCTTTCCGTCCCGCGTGCGGCCATGGTGCTGCCGGCGATCCTGGCGGCGCTGGCCGCGTCCGCCGGCATGTCCGCCAGCGCTGCCGCCGGCGTCTCCGCGCCCGCGACGGCAGCTGCGCCCGCCGCCGCGCCCGCGCCAGCCACCGCCGCTGCGCCCGCGCCGGCCGCCGCGCCCGCGCCCGCCGCCGCGCCGGCCAGGCGTCCGGCGCGGCTCGCGCCCTGCCGGCTCGAAGGCATCGACGAGGAGCTGCGCTGCGGCACCCACCAGGTCTGGGAGGACCGGGAGGCGCGGCGCGGCCGCAAGATCTCGCTCAACATCGTGGTCCTGCCGGCGCTCGGTCCCGATCCGGCCCCCGACGCGGTCGTCTTCTTCAGCGGCGGGCCGGGAGAGGCGGCGACCCAGGCCGGCCGCTCCCTGGCGGACGACAGGGAGCTGCGCCGGCACCGCGACATCCTGCTCGTCGACCAGCGCGGCACGGGCAGGTCCAACCCGCTCAACTGCGATTTCTACGGCCCGGGCTCGCACGCCACCGGCGCCGACCCGCGGCTGCTGGCGGGCGAGCTCTTTCCGCCGGCGGCCGTCCGCCAGTGCCGCGACCGTCTCGAGCAGGTGGCCGATCTGAGGCTCTACACCACGGCGCTCGCCATGGACGACGTCGACGAGGTGCGCGCCTGGCTCGGCTATCCGCGGGTGGACCTGTTCGGCGGCTCCTACGGCACCCGCGCCGCCCAGGTGTACCTCCGCCGCCACCCCGGCGCGGTGCGCTGCGCGGTGCTCGACGGCGTGGCGCCGGTCGACGAGGTGCTGCCGCTGCACCACGCCTACGCCGGCAAGCGGGCGGTCGATCTGCTGCTGGCCGAGTGCGCCGCCGACGCCGCGTGCCACGCCGCCTACCCGAATCTCGCCGCCGAGCTGCGGGCGGTGATGGAGCGCGTCGACCGCGGCGTCGCGGTGCGCCTCCCGGACCCGAGGTCGGGGGGCACCTTCACCGTCAAGCCCGACCGCGGCCTGGTCGCCGAGGGCCTCCGCTTCCTGACCTACGACACCGGCGCCCGCCGGCTGCCGCTGGCGGTCCACATGGCCTACCAGGGGGACATGGCGCAGCTCGTCGCCATCGCGCTCGACCGCCGCGCCATCATCGACCGCAGCCTGTCCATGGGCATGCTGTTCTCGGTGACCTGTGCCGAGGACCTGCCGTTCATCTCCGATGCCGCGGCGGCGCAGGCGACCGCCGGCACGCTGCTCGGCGACTACCGCATCCGCGAGCAGAAGCGGGCCTGTGCCGAGTGGCCGCGCGGCAGCATTCCCGCCGACGCCCACCAGCTCGTGCGCTCCGCGGTGCCGGTGCTGCTGCTGTCAGGCGAGCGCGATCCGGTGACGCCGCCCGAGTTCGGCCAGCGCGTGGCCAGCCAGCTGCCCAACAGCCTGCACGTCGTCTTCCCGCACAGCGGCCATGGCGCCGAAGGGCCCTGCGCCCGCGGCATCGTCGATCGGTTCCTCGCGCGAGCCTCGGTCAAGGGGCTCGACGTGTCCTGTGCCGCGAAGACGCCGCCGCCCCGTTTCGTCGTGAAGGTGCCGGTCGTGGTAACGCTCGATCCGCGCCTGCTCGACGCCTGCGCCGGCAGCTACGCGTTGCCGGGCTTCGTCGTGACGCTGGCACGCCTCGGCGATCATCTCGTCGCGAAGGTGCCCGACAGCGCCGACGTCGAGCTTTTCGCCGACGCCCGGGATCACTTCTTCTCCAAGTCGGAAGACATCGAGTTGCGGGTGGTGCGCGACGCCGGCGGTGCCGTGGTTGCGGTCGTGTTCAAGGACGGCGACGAGGAATTCCGCGGCAAGCGCGCCCGCTGAGGCGCCCGCCGAGGGCGGCCGCGTTGCCGAAGGCGCCCGCGCTGCCGAGGGCGGCCCGCGACGCCGGACCCAGGGCGCTCAGTGCGCCCAGATTCTGGCCGGGTCCTGCTCGAACGGGTAGACGTGCACCATCCAGCCGAAGATGACCGGGTGGAAGACGCCGCCGCTGGCCGCGCAGTCGGCCGCCGTGGCGATCGAGCCCGCGAACCCGAACCGCCGCCAGTCGGAGGTGGCGTAGGCGGACTTCGGCGGCAGGCAGATGTTGACGTGCTCGTGCCACGAAGCGACCGAAAGGGGGACCCGCTCGTCGAGCTGGGCCTCGTCGAAGCCGCGCGGCGCCGTGTACATGGCGCCGACCAGCTCGAAGCCGCCGCCGGCCGTGGGCTTGTAGAGCAGCGAGGTGGGGCGGGCGGGGTCGAACCTGGAGTGCGCCGCCAGGGCGTTGGTCCAGTTGGTGAAGTGGTAGATGCGCTGCTTCAGGTTGGGCAGGTACTCGACGAACCCGTCCGCTTCGGCGGCCTTGACGTCGCGGTACCTGCCGATCGCGCCGCGCAGCGTCTGGACGATGGCATCGGCCCGGCCCAGGTCCGCCGCGCTGCGCGGGCGCGGCGCGGTCATTTTCATATGCGGCCCCATGTCCATGTGCTCATGGTCCATGGCGCCGTCGGCGGCGCCGGCGCCCTCCGTCCCCTGCATCCCGGGCATCGAGGACATGTCGTGGCCGGCATGCCCGGCCAGGGCGGCGCCGGTGGCCTGGGCGTCTCCCGGAGCCTGGACGGAGCCCTGCCGGCCGGAAGCTGCCTTCGCCGCCGCCACCAGGGTGGCGCCGAGCGCGAGCGCGAGAACGAGATGGCGGCACGTGGTCATCCTGCGAATCCTCCCTGCCGTGGAACACCGCTCGGCGCGCCGTCTTGCGGGGAGCCGGCCTAGAGCAGGCCCTCGCTGGCCATCAGCTCGGCGTTGAGGACCGCCGCGCCGGCGGCGCCGCGCAGCACGTTGTGCGACAGCGCCACCAGCTTGTAGTGGAGGACCGGGCACTCGCGCACGCGGCCGACGGCGGTGGCCATGCCGCGCTCGAGGCCGGCGTCCTTGCGGGTCTGCGGGCGATCGGGCGCCTCGAGCAGGTGGATGGGGTGGAGCGGCGCGGACGGCAGGCGGCGCTCCTGCGGCAGGCCGCTGAAGCCGGCCAGGGCGGCGAGCAGCTCGGCGCGCTCGGGGCGCGCGGCGAACTCGATGCTCGCCGCCACCAGGTGGCCGTCGACGGCGGCCACCCGGTTGCAGGCGGCGCTGACCGTGAACGGGAGCGGCCGTATCTCCTCGCCCTGCAGCACGCCGAGGATCTTCTGCGGCTCGCTCTCGACCTTCGGCTCCTCGCCGCCGATGTACGGGATGACGCTGCCCAGGACGTCGAGCGACGGCACCCCCGGGTAGCCCGCCCCCGAGACCGCCTGCAGGGTGGTCACCAGGACGCGCGTGATGCCGAAGCGCCGCAACGGCGCCAGCGCCATCACCAGCACCATCGCGGCGCAGTTGGGATTGGTCACGATCGCCCCCTCCCAGGCGCGGCGGCGGCGCTGCGCCGGCAGCAGCCCGAGGTGCTCGGGGTTGATCTCGGGCACCAGCAGCGGCACGTCGGCGGCCATCCGGAAGTGGCTGGAATTGGAGATCACCAGGTGACCGCCGGCGGCAAAGGCAGCCTCCACCTCGGCGGCCTGGGCGCCGCTCATCGACGAGAAGACGATCCGCGGCCCGCGCCCCGGCACGCACTCCTCGACCGCCAGCTCGGCGAGGCGGGGAGGCGGCGAGCCCTCGAGCTGCCAGGCGGTGGCCTCGGCGTAGCGCTTGCCGGCGCTGCGGTCGCTCGCCGCCAGCCAGCGCAGCTCGAACCAGGGATGGTCGGCCAGCAGCTGCACGAAGCGCTGCCCCACCGTGCCGGTGGCTCCGAGGACCCCGACCTCGATCTTCCCGCCCTCGCCATCCGCGCCGCGGGCGCCGAGTGCACCGCGTGCGCCGTGGGAGCTGCCGCTGCCGTCCATGGCTCTCTTGCCCTCCTCCGCTCTCTCCATGCTATGCGACCCGCGCGCCGCCGCCGGGGGCGCCGCCGGCGCCGCTGCCCGCCGCCTGCCGCGCCGCCGCCGCCTCGCGCAGCAGCCGGCGCACCAGCTCGGCGTAGAGGTCGGCGGCGGCCACCAGCTGGCTCTTGGCCACCCGCTCTCCGGGGGTGTGGGCGTGATGGATGCTCCCCGGCCCGAGCAGGAGCGGCTCGCCCCAGGCGGTGAGCCGCGGGATGTCGGTCGTGTACCTGACGACCGTGGTGGCGAAATCCGGCAGGGCGCGCAGCGCGACCGCCGGCACCTCGCGCACCGCGGCCACCCGTGCCGGCGCCAGCGCCGCGACCAGGTCGGCGCGCAGTCGGGTGGTGTCCCCGACCGTGCGCACCATCACCTCCGCCCGCGCCTGGTCGGCGACGACGTTGGCGGCGCGGCCGCCCGCCAGGGTGCCGATGTTGAGGGTGGTTTCGCCGAGCGCCGGCGAGGTGGGCAGGGTCACGGCGCGCAGCCGGGCCAGCGCCGCGAGCAGGCGGTCGATGGCCGAGTCGCCGAG
>DATKFK010000922.1:0-10105 GCA_035544375.1 Thermoanaerobaculia bacterium | reverse complement strand
GGTAGGTCACCATGATCGCGGCCAGCCGGTCGCGGTGCGCCGCCGCCTTGGCCTCGAGGTCGCCGAGCTCGACGTTGCCGGCGGCGTCGCAGGCGACCGCCACCACCTTCATGCCCGCCATCGTCGCCGATGCCGGGTTGGTGCCGTGGGCCGACACCGGGATCAGGCAGACGTCGCGCCGGCCGGCCTCGGCGCCGTCGCGCGAGCGCAGGTAAGCGCGGATCGTCATCAGCCCGGCGAACTCGCCCTGCGCGCCGGAGTTGGGCTGCAGCGAGGCGGCGGCAAACCCGGTGATCTCGCACAGCCAGCTCGCGAGGGTCGAGAACAGCGCCCGGTAGCCGAGCGCCTGCTCGCGCGGCGCGTACGGGTGGAGGTCGGCGATCTCGGGCCAGGTCACCGGTTCCATCTCGGTCGAGGCGTTGAGCTTCATCGTGCAGGAGCCGAGCGGGATCATCGAGGTGGTCAGCGACAGGTCCCGCGACTCGAGACGCTTCAAGAAGCGCAGCATCTCGTGCTCGGTGTGATGGCGATGAAAGACCGGGTGGGTGAGGAAAGGCGAGGTGCGCGCGTGCGGCGCCGGCAGCGCGGCAGCGGCGGGGGCCAGCGGGGAGACGGAAGCGGCGGCGGCGCGGCCGGGACCGGCGAAGACCGCCAGCAGCTCCGCGACGTCGTCCTCGGTGACCGTCTCGTCGAGCGCCACGCAGACGGCGTCCTCCGCGAGCGGGCGCAGGTTGATCCGCCGCGCCGCCGCGGCCGCCAGCAGGTCGGCGGCGCGGCTGTACGGCCCGCCGCCGAGGTCCACCCGCACCGTGTCGAAGAAGGGATCGGCCGGGATGCCGTAGCCGAGCCGCCGCAGCCCGGCGGCCAGCGCCGCCGCCAGGCCATGAACCCGCCGCGCGATGGCCTCGAGACCGGCCGGACCGTGGTAGACCGCGTACATGGCGGCCATCACCGCCAGCAGCGCCTGCGCGGTGCAGATGTTGCTGGTCGCCTTCTCCCGGCGGATGTGCTGCTCGCGGGTCTGCATCGCCATGCGATAGGCGACGGCGCCGTGGGCGTCCCTGGACACGCCGATGATGCGGCCGGGGATCTGCCGTTTCCACTCCTCGCGGGTCGCCAGGAAGGCGGCGTGCGGACCGCCATACCCCAGCGGCACGCCGAAGCGCTGCGACGAGCCCACCGCGATGTCGGCCCCCAGCTCCCCCGGCGGCCGCAGCAGCGTCAACGCCAGCAGGTCGGCGGCCACCACCACCAGCGCCCCGGCGGCGTGGGCCCGCGCGGCAAGCGGCGCGTAGTCGAGCACCCTGCCGTCCGTCGTCGGGTACTGCAGCAGCACGCCGAAGACCTCGCCCAGGTCCTCGCCGTCCAGGGCGCCGGCCAGGGCCTCGCCGCCGGCGCCGGCGCCGGCGTCTCGAGGACGCGGGGCCGGGGAGGCCAGGCGCGGCAGCTCGCGCACCTCGACGCCAATGGCCTCGGCGCGGGTGCGCACCACGGCCAGGGTCTGCGGATGGCACTCCGGGGACACCAGGAAGACGTTGCGGTCGCCGCGCGGCCCCTTGGGGGCCAGGGCGACGCACATGTGCATCGCCTCGGCGGCGGCGGTCGCCTCGTCCAGCAGCGAGGCGTTGGCGACCGGTAGGCCGGTCAGGTCCGCCACCATCGTCTGGAAGGTGAGCAGCGCCTCGAGCCGACCCTGGGAGATCTCCGCCTGGTAGGGCGTGTACTGGGTGTACCAGCCGGGGTTCTGCAAGACGTTGCGTTGAATCACCCCGGGCACGATGCAGCCGTGGTAGCCCATGCCGAGATAGGACCGGTAGACCTGGTTCCGGGACACCAGGCGGCGCAGCGCCCGCAGCACCTCGTGCTCGCCGAGCTCACGGTCCTCGGGGAGACCGGCCAGCGCCAACCGCCGGCCCAGCCGGATGGATTCGGGAACCGTCTCGCGCACCAGCTCCTCGAGCGAGCCGAGGCCGAGCAGCTCGAGCATCTCCCGGGCCTCCGCCTCCTGCGGGCCGAGATGGCGGCGCACGAAGGTGTCGGCCGGCTGGAAGGGGGGCGCGGGACGGGCGAACGACAGCACGCCGGCGGCATCGACTGCATCGACGGCATCGACTGCATCAACTGCATCGACTGCATCAACTGCATCGCCCGCAGCGGGGGCCGGGGCGGGACGGCCCGGCTGGGCGTCGCGGGCTGTGTTCGGAGCCGGCGGAGCCAGGGGAGCCAGGGGAGCCGGCGGGTCGAGCGGAGCCGGCGGAGCGAGCGCGGCGGCGGCAGCCGTGGGGTTTTCTGGACTAGGCTTCGCCACTCTTGACGTACTCCTCGTATTGCTCGGCCGTCATCAGGGCTTTGAGATCGTCGGCGGACGAGAAGCGGAGCTTGACCAGCCAGCCTTCGCCGTGCGGGTCGTCGTTGAGCATCTCCGGGTCGTCCACCACCGCGTCGTTGACCTCCACCACCTCGCCGGCCACCGGCGAATAGACCTCGGCCACCGCCTTGACCGACTCGATCGTGCCCAGCTCGTCCTGGGCGTTGAAGACCTGGCCAGCCTCGGGCAGCTCGACGAAGACCACCTCGCCGAGCTCCTGCTGCGCGAACTCGGTGATGCCGAGCACGCAGACGTCGTCCATCACCTTCACCCACTCGTGCTCTCTCGAGTACAGATAATCGCTGGGATACATGCTGTCGGTGACCCTCCTGTCAGCCAGGAAACGAGGAGAACCTCCTCATGGTCTCGGATGCGTCAGTTATACACCAACCGGCCGTCCCCGGGTTCGCTCGGAGCGACACCCGTGACCGCCGGGCGGGCCCGGCCAGTGGCCACTAGTGGCCTGTATCAGCTGAATCGCCGGCGGCTGGCTTGCCCTCGACGGCGGGGGCGGCGTTGCGCCTCCTCGACATAGTCCCGGCTATGCCTGCGTCGGCGCGCCTGGCCCGCGCCGCCGATTGCTTCGTCATCCACCAGCAATTCACCTGATACAGGCCACTAGGACGCCGTTTTCTTGCGCCGGTAGAACGGCAGCTCGACCACCACCGCGGCCAGCTGCCGGCCCCGCACGTCCACGGCCAGCGGCGTTCCCGGAGCTGCCAGCGCCTTTGGCACGTAAGCCATGCCGATGGCCTTGCCGAGCGTCGGGCTGAAGGTGCCGCTGGTGACCTCGCCCACGGGCTCGCCGTCGGCTAGAACCGCATGCCCCTGGCGGGCGATTCCCCGGTCCAGCACCGTGAAGCCGACCAGGGTGCGCGCCACGCCCTCTGCGCTCTGCTCGGCGAGCGCCGCGCGGCCCAGGAAGTCGCCCTTGCCGAGCTTGACCACCCAGGAGAGCCCCGCTTCCAGAGGCGTCGTGCGCTCGTCGATCTCGTGCCCGTAGAGCGCCATGGCCGCCTCGAGGCGCAGGGTGTCGCGGGCGCCGAGGCCGGCGGGCACCAGGCCGTGCGGGGCGCCGGCGGCAAGCAGGCGGCGCCACACCGCAGGCGCCGCGGCCGGCTCGAGATAGAGCTCGAAGCCGTCCTCGCCGGTGTAGCCGGTGCGGGAGATGATCGCCGGCGCGCCTGCCACCTCGCCGCGCAGGAAGCCGTAATAGCGAAGGCCGGAGACCCCGGCGGAGGCAAGCGGTTCGAGGATGGCCAGCGCCCGCGGCCCCTGCAACGCGAGCAGGGCATAGCTGTCGCTCTCGTCGGCGATATCGAGGGTGGGCTCGGGAGAGGGCTCGCGGCGAGCGGGTGGGGCGGGCGGGGCATGCGGAGCGGATGGGGCGCGCCAGGCGTCGCGGTGCTCGCGAATCCAGGCCAGGTCGCGCTCGGCGTTGGCGGCGTTGACCACCACCATGAAGTCGTCGGCGGCCAGGCGGTAGATCAGCAGGTCGTCGACGTAGGTGCCGCGGTCGGTCAGCAGCCCGCTGTAGTGGGCGCGTCCGGGCACGAGCTGGGCCACGTCGTTGGGGGTGAGCCACTGCAGGAACGCCTCGGCGCCGGCGCCGCGGACGGCGGCCTCGCCCATGTGGGAGACGTCGAAGAGGCCGGCCGCGCCGCGCACCGCCCGGTGCTCGTCGATCACGCCGGCGTACTGCACCGGCATCTCCCAGCCGGCAAAGGGCACCATGCGGGCGCCCTGCTCCAGGTGGCATTCGTAGAGGGGCGTGCGCCGCAACGGCGGGCCGGCAGCGGCCGCCGCGGTGGAGGGGGAGGTGTGGGAGATGTGGGAGATGTCGGGAGGTGCCATGCTCGCGATCTCCGTGGGACGGCGGGACGGCAACGACCCTATCACGCCTGACCGCTGCTAGTGTCCGTCCGGATCGTCACGGTCCCGGCACACCGGCGCCACCACGGCGGCCCGGCACGGATCTATCCTGTCGTGGCGCCGGCCGCGGGAGCGCCACTCTCGCCGGCGGCAGGCCTTTGGACCTCCGCGCACGGCCGGGGAGACGGTCGGGCGAATGAGCTCGCACCCGTTCCCCCGGCCCTTTTTTTGCGCCATCTTTGCAAATTGGCTCCGGACGAGATAAAGCTATGTGCCAGCCGAGGTGACTGCATGAAGCTCCTCATCATCCGCCACGCCATTGCCGAGGACCGGGAGGACTTTGCGCGGACGGGGAAGGACGACAGCCTGCGCCCGATCACCGACGAGGGCAAGAAGAAGATGAAGCAGAGCGCGCGGGGCCTGCGGACCCTGGTCCCGGACATCGACCTCCTGGCCACCAGCCCGCTCACCCGGGCGGCACAGACCGCCGCCGTTCTCGACTCGGTCTACGGCGGGCTGCGCGAGGTGGAGATCGCGGAGCTGGCGCCCGAGTCGTCGCCGGTCGAGTTCCTGAGCTGGCTGCGCAAGCAATCCGGCGAGAACGTGGCGGTGGTCGGCCACGAGCCGAGCATCAGCCTGATCGCCTCCTGGCTGTTGACCGGCACCGAGAAGCGGCTGTTTTCCTTCCGCAAGGGAGGCGCCTGCCTGCTCGAGTTCCCCGGCGAGGTGGGCGCGGGCACCGCGTCGCTGCTGTGGGCGCTGACCCCGGCCCAGCTGCGCGACCTGGCTGGCTAGCGGGACACAGGCGCGCGCCAGTGGCCGAGAGCTTCGACGAGTCGCCGGAGATCCTGGAGCGCTCCCCCGAGGAGGGGGCCCACCGCCTCGCCCTCGGCTACCTCGACCAGGCGGCCGCCGCCCTGCCGCGCCTCGCCGACCCCGACGACGCCGAGGCGCTCCACGACCTGCGGGTGGCGCTGCGCCGGCTGCGCAGCTGCCTCAAGTCCTACGCGGCGCAGCTCGGCGACAGCGTGCCGAAAAAGCTGGCCCGGCGGCTGCGGCGGCTGGCCGGCGCCACCGGTCCGGGGCGTGACGCCGAGGTGCAACTCGCCTGGCTGCGCGCGCGGGGTCCGGATCTCCGCAGCCATCACCACCGCCAGGGCCTCGCGTGGCTGCGCGCGCGCCTGCAGCAGCGGCGCGACGAGGCGTATGGCGAGCTGCGGGACGAGGTGACGCGGGACTTCGCGCCGGTCGAGGAGGGCTTGCGCCGGCGGCTCTCGGTCTACCGTGCGGAGGTCAGGCTCGGCGAGAACCCGCCGCCTGCCTTCGGCGACGCCGCCGCCGAGGCCCTGCTCCGGCACGCCGCCAAGCTGGGGCATCGGCTGGGCCGCATCAGGAATGCCGGCGACGTCGAGCGGGCGCACGCCGCGCGGATCGGCGCCAAGCGCCTGCGCTATCTCGCCGATCCGCTGGCCCATCTGGTGCAGGCGAATCGGGGGCAGCCGCGGACAGAGCCGCTGGTCCACCGCCTCAAGGGCCTGCAGGACCTGCTCGGCGAGCTCCACGACGCCCACGTCCAGGAAGCAGAGCTCGCCGCGGCCGTGGGCGAGGCCGCCGACGAGCGCGCGCGCCGGCTGCTCGAGCTGACGCTGGCCGGCGGCACCGACGACCATCTGCTGCGGGTGGAGCGGCGGCGGGCCAACGAACCTGGCCTGCTCGCCCTGGCGCGGCTCAATCGCGAGCGGCGAGACCGGCTGTTCGGCCAGTTCGCCGAGCGCTGGCAGGGCGAGCGGGTCGAGCAGCTGCTCGCCGCGGCCGCGGAGCTGGCGGCGGCGCTGCGGGCCGCCGGGCACGCGGGGGCCGCAGGCGGGGCGGCGGCAGGCGGGCCGGCGGCAGGCGGGCCGGCGGCAGCGGCGGACGGCCTTGGAGGAGGCGACCGGACCGGCGGTGAGGGGGGCGGTGAGGGGGAGGACGCCGGCGCGAAGGGAAATACGGGCGACGGCGCCAAGGCCGGCGCCGGGCACGGGGGCGGCGCCGACGTTCAGTAGGCGTCAGCGAGCGCCGGCAGGCGTCAGCGGGCGCTGGCAGGCGTAAGCGGGCGCTGGCAGGCGTCAGCGGGCGCCGGCAGGCGTCAGTAGGCGTCGGTAGGTGTCAGCGGGCGCCGGCAGGCGTCGGTAGGCGTCAGCGGGCGCCGGCAGGCGTCAGTAAGCGCCGCCCAGCGTCTGGCCGCCGTCGACGACCAGCACCGCGCCGGTGGTGAAGCGGGAGGCGTCGCTCGCAAAGTACAGGGCGGCGCCGACCAGGTCCTCGGGCTGGCCGAGGCGGCCTTGCGGGATCGTGGCCAGGGCACGCTCGCGCAGCTGCGGCGTTTGCCACAGCGCCTCGCTGAAGCGGGTCTGGATGAGGCCTGGGGCGAGGGCGTTGACGCGGATCCCCTCGGGGGCCAGCTCGAGGGCCAGGGTGCGGGTGAGCATCAGCACCGCCGCCTTGGTGACGCCGTAGACGCCCAGGCCGGTGTGGGGCGCCATGCCGGCCACCGAGGCGAGGTTGAGGATCGAGCCCCCGCCCCGGGCGCGCAGCAAGGGCACAGCGGCGCGGGTCACCAGCGCGTATCCTTTGACGTTGACCTCGAAGGTCTTGTCCCAGTGACTCTCCTCGGCCGCCAGCAGCGGGCCGAAGTGGGGACTGGTGGCGGCATTGTTGACCAGCACGTCGAGGCCGCCGAAGGCGTCGCGGACCGCTGCGGCCAGCGCCTCCACCTCGGCGGCCTTGCCGGTGTGGCAGGCCACCGCCAGCGCCTCGCCGCCGTTGGCGCGGATGCGGCCGGCGACGGCCTCGAGGTCGGCGCGCTTGCGGCTGGCGAGCACCATGCGGGCGCCGGCGGCGGCGAAGGCCGCGGCGATCGCCTCGCCGATGCCGCGCGAGGCGCCGGTGACCAGCGCCACGCGGCCGGCCAGGTCGCAGCCGGAGAGAGCGGGCTTCGGAGGCTCGGACATGGCGGCAACGATACTGCATGCCGCTGCGGAACCGACGGCGCCTCGGGAAGTCTGGCCGCCTGCGGCGTCAGGTCCGCGCACGCTCCGTGCGCGGCGCCGACCGGATTCCGGATCGGCTCACGCAGGTTCCAATAACGGAGGAGCAACCGTGAGAGGAGCATCGATGAGAGGACGCAGCATCGGCATCATCCTGCTTTCGATCTACCTGATCCTGGTCGGCCTGGTCTTGCTGTTCCAGCTGTCGTTCGCCGGCCTCCCGATGTTGCAGGGGGTGATTGCCCTGCTCGGCGGAGTCGCATTGCTCGCCGGCAGATGATGGCGGCCGGGCGCGTCGCCCGCGGCGTCTTGGCGTTTTCGCGCCGCTCGGCGCTCGGCGCCGGCCCTGCGGCGGCGGCGCGCGGCGCGCCCGGCTCCCGGTTCCCGGCTGATAGACTTGCCCGGCTGCCGGCCCTACAGGCCGGAGGCGGCGGAAGGAGGGTGAGGTGGCGGTCGAGATCACCGGCCGGTATACCGGCCAGCTCAAGACGGAGATGACACACGGCCCCTCCGGGGTCGTACTGCGCACCGCGGCCCCGGTCGACAACCAGGGCGACGGCAGCTCGTTCTCCCCCACCGACCTGGTGGCGGCGGCGCTCGCCTCGTGCATGGTCACCACCCTGGCCATCGTCGCCGAGCGCGACGGCGTCGATCTATCCGGGGTCAGCTTCCGGGTCGAAAAGCACATGGCCGGCGAGCCGCGCCGCATCGCCAGGCTGCCGGTCGAGATCCACCTGCCGGCCAGCCTGGCGCCGGCCGAGCGGGCGAAGCTCGAGCGCGCCGCCCAGACCTGCCCGGTGCACCGCAGCCTCGATGCGGGCGTCGAGCACGACGTGCGCTTCGTCTACGACGTCGAGAAATAGAGCGCGGCGGCCAGCCCTGGGCTGGGTGCTCTGCCTGGCTCGGCCTGGCCCGGGCGCTCTGGACTGGCCGGCCTGGCCTGGGCGCTAGGTCTTGGCGTCGTACCAGCTGGGGCCGGAGCCGACCTCGACCACCAGCGGCACCGCGAGCTGGGCCACTCCCTCCATCTCCTGGCGCACCAGGGCGGCGATGGGCTCGACCTCGCCCTGCGGCACCTCGAACAGCAGCTCGTCGTGCACCGTCAGCAGCAGGCGGGCCTCGGGGTGCTCGCGGCGCAGGCGCCGATCGATTGCGATCATGGCCATCTTGAGCAGATCCGCCGCGGTGCCCTGGATGCGGGCGTTGATCGCCATGCGGCGGGCGTTCTCGCGCAGGTTGCGGTTCTTGCTGCGGACGTCCGGCAGCCAGCGCACCCGCCCGTAGAGCGTCTCGACCTTGCCCTCCCGCTCGGCGCTCGCGAGCGTCTCCTCGACGTAGCGGCGCACCCCCTCGTAGCGGTCGAGATACGCGGCGATGAAGCGGTCGGCCTCGCCCTTCGAGATGCCGAGGTTCTGCGACAGGCCGAAGGCGCTCATGCCGTACATGATCCCGAAATTGATCGTCTTGGCGGCGCGGCGCTGATCGCCGGTGACCAGCTCCGGGGCGATCCCGAAGACCGTGCCGGCGGTCGCGCGGTGGATGTCCTCGCCGGCGGCGAAGGCGCGGATCAGCTCCGGCTCGGCGGCGATGTGCGCGAGGATGCGCAGCTCGATCTGGCTGTAGTCGGCAACCAGCAGCGCCTGGCCCGGACCAGCGACGAAGGCGCGCCGGATGCGCTGGCCCAGCTCGGTGCGCACCGGGATGTTCTGCAGGTTGGGGTTGACCGAGGACAACCGGCCGGTGGCCGCCACCGCCTGCTGGAAGCGCGTGTGCAGGCGCCGGTCCTCGCCCACCATCGCCGGCAGCGCGTCGACGTAAGTGCTCTTGAGCTTCGACAGCTCGCGGTAGCGCAGCAGCAGCTGGGCGATCGGGTAGCCGCCGGCCGCCAGCTCCTCGAGCGTCTCGGCGCCGGTCGAGTAGCTGCGGGTCTTCTGGGTGCGCTTGCCGGCAGGCAGGCCCATGCGCTCGAAGAGCACGACCCCCAGCTGCTGCGGCGAGTTGAGGTTGAAGCGCTCGCCGGCCAGGCGCCAGATCTCCTCCTCGAGCTGCCGCAGCTCCTGCCCCAGCTCGACCGACATGGCGCCCAGGTACTCGGCGTCGAGCAGGATACCCGTCTCCTCCATGCCGAGGAGCACCGGCAGCAGGGGTATCTCGATATCGCGGTAGATGCGGGCCAGGGACCCGGCCGTCGCGGCCGCGAGATCCTCGCGCATGGCGGCGACCAGGCGTTGCGCGAGCATCACGCGCTCGGCAGCGTAGGCCAGCAGCCGCTGATCTCCCGGTTCGGGCGCCTGGCCCTTGTCCCAGCCCGCCTCCTTCGCCGACAACGGCTTGACGTTGAAGCGCTCGAGCGCCAGGTCTTCGACGCTGTGGCCGTGCACCGTCGGCTTGAGCAGGTACGACACCAGCATGGCGTCGAAAAGCTCGGCGCCGCACAGCGCGCCGTCCGGACACAGGCGCAGCACCTCCTTGAGGTTGTGACCCGCCAGGCGCACCCCGGCGCCGGCGACCCAGGCTCCCAGGGAGGCGACGGCCGCCGCGCGCATGCCGGGCCGGCGGAAGTCGGCGAGCAGCGCCGGCCCATCGGCCGCCGCCAGCGCCAGGCCGACGGCGGGCGTCTCTCCCAGGACCGCCACGACGAGCTCGCCGGCCGGTACCGTGCCGGCGGCGGCAGCCGCCAGGCCCGCCGCCGCGGCTTCCCATTCCTGGGGCGTGAGGGCCTCGCGCGCCGCCGGGAGCTGACTCCCCGCGCCCTCGCCGCTTCCGGGCTCGCCGGCGCCGGCGCCGCCCGGGCCGCCCGGGCCGCCGATCGCCAGCTGCGATGCCGGCGCCGGCG
>DATKFK010000921.1:0-4613 GCA_035544375.1 Thermoanaerobaculia bacterium | reverse complement strand
CAAACGCGCGGTCCTCCCCGCACAGGAATACACTTCGCACCATGCGCATCGTCTCGCTGGTTCCCAACGGCACCGAGATCCTGTTCGCGCTGGGCGCCGGCGACGAGGTGGTCGGAGTGAGCCACGAATGCGACTACCCGGCGGCGGCGCGGCAGCGGCCGGTGCTGACCGGCAGCGCGCTCCCGGCCGGCCTCGGCGCGGCGGAGGTGGACCGCGCCGTGAGCGCGCAGGTGGGCAGCGGCGAGAGCCTCTACACCCTGGCCGAGGACAGGATCGCCGAGCTGGCGCCCGACCTCATCGTCACCCAGCAGCTGTGCCCGGTATGCGCCGTGTCGACGGCGCAGGTGGACGGCGCGGTGGCGCCCCTTCCCCACTGCCCCCAGGTGCTCTCGCTCGACCCTGAGACGCTCGGCGACGTGCTCGCCGACATCCGGCGCGTCGGCGAGCGGATCGGGCGCGGCGCCGCCGCCGGCGAGCTGGTCGCCGCTCTCGAGAGGCGTCTCGCTGCCGTCCGTCGGCGGGTCGCGGGGCGCCCCCGCCCGCGGGTGCTGGCGCTCGAATGGCTCGACCCGCCGTTTGCCGGCGGCCATTGGGTGCCCGACATGATCGCCGCCGCCGGCGGGCTCGACGCGGCGGCGGTTCCGGGAGCGCACTCCGCACGTCTCGACTGGGAACAGGTGGCGGCGCTCGATCCCGACCTGGTGGTCGCCATGCCCTGCGGCTACGACGCCGCCGGCGCCGCCGCACAGGTGGCCGCCGTGGCCGGCCGCCCCGAGTGGCGCCGCCTGCGCGCCGTGCGGGCCGGCAGGGTCCATGCCGTCGACGCCAACGGCTGCTTCAGCCGCCCCGGTCCGCGGCTGGTGGACGGCATCGAGCGCCTTGCCGAGCTGTTCCATCCCCCGGCTGCTTGACCAGGACAGGAGGAGCGGGACGCATGCAAACACGACGGCTGGGCAGCGCCGGACCCGAGGTCTCGGCGCTGGGATTGGGCTGCATGGCGCTGTCGGGCACCTACGGACCGGCAGACGAAGCCGAGAGCATCGCCACGGTGCACGCGGCGCTGGACGCCGGGATCACCATGCTCGACACCGGCGACTTCTACGGCATGGGTCACAACGAGCTGTTGCTGCGCCAGGCGCTCGCCGGCGGCAGGCGCGAGCGCGTCTTCCTGGCGGTGAAGTTCGGCGCCCAGCGCGCTCCCGACGGCGCCTGGATCGGCTTCGACGGCCGGCCGGCGTCGGTCAAGAACTTCCTGGCGTACAGCTTGCGCCGCCTGGGGACGGACCACGTGGACCTGTATCAACCGGCGCGCGTGGATCCGGTCGTGCCCATCGAGGACACGGTGGGCGCCGTGGCGGACCTGGTGCGGGCAGGCTACGTCCGGCACCTTGGGCTGTCGGAAGCTTCGGCGGCCACCATCCGGCGCGCCCACGCCGTCCACCCGGTCGCGGCGCTGCAGATCGAATACTCGCCGCTGAGCCGCCGGGTCGAAACGGATATCCTCCCCACCCTGCGCGAGCTCGGCATCGCCCTGGTCGCCTACGGCGTGCTGAGCCGCGGCCTGCTCGGCATGCCCGCCCAGGGCGCCGCCTTCGGGCAGCGGTCCCCCGGCGACGTGCGCCCGCACTTCCCACGCTTTCAGGGCGGAAACCTCGAGCACAACCTGCGGCTGGTCGAAGCGCTCCGCCAGGTGGCGGCAGCCAGGGGCGCGACCGTCCCGCGGCTCGCCTTCGCCTGGATGCTCAGCCGCGGCAACGACGTGGTGCCGCTGGCCGGCGCGCGCACCCGCTCGCAGCTCACGGACCTGCTGGGGGCGTTGGACCTCGAGCTGTCGGCCGCCGACCTCGCCGCTCTCGAGCGCGTGGTGCCACCGGGCGCCGCGGCTGGCGACCGTTATCCGGCCGCCAGCATGGGGACGCTCGACAGCGAGAGGGGCTGACGGTTCGCGCCTCAGTCGGCGCGCACCGCGAGCAGGCGGACGGGCTGGATGCCGAGGCTCACGAACTCGAGGGTGTCGCCATGCATCTGCATCTTGGCGGCGCCGAGCAGGCGGCCTTCACCCTTGCCGTTGCTGTCGACGCTGAGCTCGAGGACGGTGAAGGGGTACTTCGAGGAGCGGGTGAAGTACTGGACCTCGCGGGCACCGAGCGGCCGGTTCAACACCACGTGCAGCGTGCGCCCGTTCGGCGTCTGCTGCGACAGCACCGCCGCCACCGGATAGCCGAGGCGGCCGCCGACCCTCAGATAGCCGGCGCTGCGCTCGTGCCACAACTCGTCGCGCAGGGAATACTGGCCCTTGGCGGCAAGGGTGCCGGTGAGCCGCCGGACGTCGGCGTCGTCCGCATAGTGATCGACGGACAGGACGAACGGCTGGTTGAACCGCGCGCCGCCCACCGTGTTGACCATGTTCCCGGTGTACTCATCGGGGTGCTCGGCCACCGCACCGGCGGCGATCGCCGTACCCAAGACGGCGCCCATGACCAGCGCCGGAATCGCATACCATCTGGTTGACGTTTTCATGTCTTCTCCTTGACCAAAAGGGCTCCGTTTCGGGGCCCATGCCCGGTCAGTGCAACTTCCGCACCGCTCCCCTCGGCCGCCCTCGGCGGCACCACAAGCACAGTTTTTTCAGTGTCTTACGCCCGTCAGCCGCTGGCCGATGGCCGCCCGGCGGCAGCCGCGCAGGCGTCCGGCAGTCTGCGTGGGGTGACGGCGGCGCCTGCCGGCGTGGACGGCCGTCGCGCCGGCGCCGGCCGCGGCGGCAACGGCGGCACCGGCGGCTCGCGCGGAGTCTGCCGGCGGCGCTATGATCGCTGGCCGTCTCGATGCCGGGGCGCGGGGGAACGAAGCGGCCCGCCGCGGCGTTTCACTGCCAGACCGGAGCCGGCGCACGGCGGAGGCGCGCTCGCCCGGCCGGCCCTGCCGCCCGTTACGAGGAGCAGAAAAGCATGTGGATCGTCCGCCTGGCGCTGCGGCGCCCCTACACCTTCGTGGTGCTGGCGCTGCTGCTGTTGATCCTGGCTCCCATCGTGGTCCAGCGGACGCCGACCGACATCTTCCCCAACATCGACATCCCCATCGTCACCGTGCTCTGGCATTTCACGGGCATGTCGCCGCAGGAGATGGCCAACCGCATCGTCAGCAATTTCGAGCGCGGCCTCACCACGACCGTCAACGACATCGAGCACATCGAGTCGCAGACCCTTGCCGGCACCTCGGTGGTCAAGATCTTCTTCCAGCCGCACGCCAACATCGCGTCCGCGGTCGCCCAGGTCACCGCCATCTCGCAGGCCCAGGTGCACTCGCTGCCGCCCGGCACCGCGCCGCCGCTGGTGATCACCTACAACGCCTCCTCCGTGCCGATCCTGCAGCTGGCGCTGTCCGGAGAGGGCCTTTCAGAGCAACAGTTCAACGACTTCGCGATCAACTTCATCCGCACCCAGCTGGCGACGGTGCAGGGCGCCGCCATTCCCTATCCCTACGGCGGCAAGATGCGCCAGGTGCAGGTGGACATCGACGACGCAGCGCTGCAGGCCAAGGGCCTGGCGCCGTCCGACGTGGTGAACGCCTTCAACGTGCAGAGCCTGATCCTGCCGGCCGGCACCACCAAGATCGGCGGCCTCGAGTACCAGGTGGAGACCAACAGCAGCCCCAGCTCGATCCAGGACCTGAACGACCTGCCGATCAAGACGGTGAACGGCGCCACCATCTACGTGCACGACGTCGCCCACGTCCGCGACGGCTTTCCGCCGCAGACCAACATCGTGCGCGTGGACGGGCAGCGCGCGACCCTGGTGACCATCCTCAAGTCGGGCAACGCCTCGACCCTCGACATCATCCGGCGCGTCCGCGAGCAGCTGCCGCAGGTCGCCGCGACGCTCCCGCCCCAGCTGCGCATCCAGCCGCTGGTGGACCAGTCGCTGTTCGTCCGCAGCGCCGTCGACGGCGTCATGCGCGAGGCGGTGATCGCCGCCTGCCTGACGGCGGTGATGATCCTGATCTTCCTGGGGAGCTGGCGCAGCACGCTGATCATCGCCGTCTCGATCCCGCTGTCGATCCTGGTCTCGGTGATCGTCATGAGCGCCCTGGGCGAGACCATCAACATCATGACCCTGGGCGGCCTGGCCCTCGCCGTCGGCATCCTGGTGGACGACGCCACCGTCGAGATCGAAAACATCAACCGCAACCTCGAGCAGGGCAAGGAGACCGAGCGCGCGATCCTCGACGGCGCCTCGCAGATCGCGGTCCCCGCCTTCGTCTCGACACTCGCCATCTGCATCGTGTTCGTGCCGATGTTCTTCCTGTCCGGGGTCTCGCGCTACCTGTTCGTGCCGCTCGCGGAAGCCGTGGTCTTCGCCATGCTGGCCTCGTACTTCCTGTCGCGCACCCTGGTGCCGACGATGGCGAAATACCTGCTGCGCGCCCACTCCCCAGCCGAGGAGCGGCGCCGGCACGAGAGCCGCAACCCGCTGGTGCGCTTCCAGCAGGGCTTCGAGCGGCGGTTCGAGCGCCTGCGCGGCGGCTACAAGGAGATCCTCGCCGCCTGCATCGAGCACCGGACCGCGTTCCTGCTGGCGTTCCTCGGTTTCTGCCTGGTCTCCATGGCGGTCCTC
>DATKFK010000920.1:0-6690 GCA_035544375.1 Thermoanaerobaculia bacterium | reverse complement strand
ATCGCCGCGGGTGTCGCAGCTGCTCATGCTTTCGGCTGCCGAGCGCCACCAACTGGCGCGCGAGTGGAACGACACCCGGGAGGCGCCCGGTGAGGATGTCGTGGCACGTTTCATCGCCGCGGCCGCGGCGGCGCCCGAAGCGCCGGCGCTGGTGATGCTCGGCGGAGATGCGGCGCGGCTCTCCTATGGCGAGCTCGCGGCGTGGGTGGAGCGGGTCGCGCACCACCTGCGCGGTCTGGGGGTGGGTCCGGGTGTGGCGGTCGGGCTGGCCGCGCCGCGCGGGCCGGCGCTGGTGGCGGGCCTGCTCGGCATCCTCGAGGCGGGGGGCGCCTTCGTGCCGCTCGACCCGGCGCTGCCGGCGGCGCGCCTCGCCTTCCTGCTCGCGGACTCGGGGGTGCGGGTGGTGGTGGGGGAGGAGCGGACGCTCGCCGCCCTGCCGCCCCACCGGGCGGCCAGGCTGGACCTGCTGGACGGCGAGGCTCGATCGGAGTCGGCGGCGCCGTCTCCGCCAGGGCCGCCGTCTCTGTCGGGGCCGTCGTCTCCGCCGGGGCCGCCGGGGCTGCCGGCGGCTCCGGCCCGAGCTTGGCCGCCCGCGGGGCGCGGCGACCTCGCCTACCTCATCTACACTTCGGGGACGACCGGGCGCCCGAAGGCGGTGGCCGTCGAGCGCGGCAGCCTGGCCGACGTCCTGGCCGCGGCCCGCGGGCTGCTCGGCTTCGCCCCTGGCGACCGCGTGCTCGTCGCCGCCCCGTTCTCCTTCGACATCTTCCTCTTCGAGCTGCTGTCGCCGCTGACCGCCGGCGCCGCGGCGGTCCTCTTCCCGCTGGCGCCGGCGCTCGACGTCGAGCGGCTCGCCGACGCCCTGCCCGGGCTGACCGTGGTGCATGCCGTGCCGGCGCTCGCCCGCCAGCTGCTGGGGGCGCTCGAACGGCGGCAGGGCGGTGCTGCGGCGGGCGTGAGGGCGGTGCTGGTCGGCGGCGACGCGGTCCCGGCCGAGCTGCTGGCCGACCTCGGCCGGAGCTTCCCGTCGGCCCGGATCTGGGAGCTGTACGGACCGACCGAGGCGACCATCCTGGCGTCGGCCTGGCCGGTGCCGGCGCCTGGCGGCGCGCCGCGGTCGCTGCTCGGCCGGCCGCTGCCGGGTGTCTGCCTGGAGCTGCGGGACCGCTGGGGCAACCCGGTGCCCGTGGGCGTCGCCGGGGAGATCTGGATCGGCGGCATCGGCGTCGCCCGCGGCTATCACCGCCGGCCGGAGCTGACCGCCGCGACCTATGCGGCGGCGGGAGACCGCGGCGGCCGCCGCTACGTGCGCAGCGGCGACCTCGCCCGCCAGCTGGCGGACGGCAGCTTCGAGTTCCTCGGCCGCCTCGACGGCCAGGTCAAGGTGCGCGGATTCCGGGTCGAGACCGGCGAGATCGAGAGCGTGCTGGCGCGCCATCCGGCGGTCGAGACCGCGGTGGTCGCCGCCCGGCGTTCCGGGGACGGGGCAGAGGGGGCCGCCGACCTCGTCGCCTACCTGGTGCCGCGCCGGGGCCATCGCCAGGGCGACGAGGGCGGCAAGGGCGACGAGGGCGAGCAGCGCGGCGAGCGCGGCGAGGGTAGCGAGCGTGGCGAGCGGGGCGAGAGCAGCGAGCGCGGCGGGCCGAGCCTGGCCCTCGCCGCCGACCACGTCGCGGCCTGGCAAACGCTCTTCGACGAGACCTACGAGGCCGCCGAGCCGGCCGACCCCACCCTCCATCTGGAGGGCTGGAAGAGCAGCTACACCGGCCTGCCGATCCCTGACGCGGAGATGCGGGAGTGGGTCGAGGCGACGGTCGAGCGGGTGCTGGCGCTGGCGCCGCGCCGCGTGCTGGAGGTGGGTTGCGGCACGGGCCTGCTGCTCTTCCGCATCGCCCCGCATTGCGAGCTTTACCGCGGCACCGACTTCTCGCGCGCGGCGCTCGACTTCGTGGCGCGCCAGCTGCGCCGTCCGGGATCGGCCCTGCCGCAGGTGTCGCTCTCCCGCGCCGCGGCGGACGATTGGACGGAGCCGGCTGCCGTCGCCGCCGGCGAGCTGGACCTGGTGATCCTCAACTCGGTCGTGCAGTACTTCCCCGGTGTGGACTACCTGGTGCGGGTGCTCGAGCAGGCGGTGCGGGCGCTAGCTCCCGGCGGCAGGATCTTCGTCGGCGACGTCCGCAGCCTGCCGCTGGCCGCGGCGCTGTACACGTCGATTGAGCTGGCGGCCGCGCCCGCAGCGATGCCGGTGGCGGAGCTGCGGCGACGGGTGCGCCGGCGCCAGGCGGACGAGGAGGAGCTGCTGGTCGCCCCCGAGCTGTGGCCGGCGCTGGCGCGCGTCCTGCCGGCCATTTCCCGGGTCGAGATCTGGAAGAAGCGGGGGCGCGCGAGCAACGAGCTGACGCGTTTCCGCCATGACGTGGTGCTGACCGTGGGCGGCGGCGACGAGGCCGGCGGGCACGACGGGGCCGGCGGCCGCGGCGGGGCCGGCGGTGACGGGGCTGGCGGCGGCGATGGGGCCGGCGGCGGGACCGGCGGGATCGACGGGCGCGAGGGCCGCGACGAGCGCGACGGGATCGTCGAGGTCGATGGGGCCGACGTCACGCTGGCCGCGGTCGCCGGGCGCCTCGCGGCGTCGCCGGAAGCCCTGGTGCTGACCGGCATTCCCGACCGGCGCCTCGCTGCCGAGACGGCAGCCCTGGAGCTGCTGGCCGATCCGGGGCCGGAGCTCGAGACCGTGGGCCAGCTGCGGCAGGCGGTGGCGGCGAGAGCGGCGGGCGCGGCCGCGGTCGATCCCGAGGAGCTCTGCCAGGTGGCTGCCGGCCACGGCTACGAGGCGGAGCTGCTGGCCGCGGGACGCGGGACGGAGGGTGGGCTGCGCTTCACCGCGGTGTTGCGGCGCCGGGGGGCCAGGCGCCGGGACCTGTCTGCCACCTCGCCGCAGGTCCGGGCCGCGGCGGCGGCGCAACGCCGAGCGCCGGCCGCGGCGGCCGCCCAGCGGGTGCCGGAGCTGGATCGCCGGGCGTTGTGCGCCTACGCGAACGACCCGCTGCGCGGCAAGCTCGCGCGCGAGCTGGTGCCCGAGCTGCGCCGCCTGATCAAGGCGGAGCTGCCGGATTACATGGTGCCGGCAGCCTGGGTGGTGCTCGACGGCCTGCCGCTGACCGCGCACGGCAAGATCGATCGCGCCGCGCTGCCGGCTCCCGACCCGGCGCGGCCCGAGCTCGCCGGGTCCTACGCCGCGCCGGGCACGCCGCTCGAAGCGAGCGTGGCCCGGATCTGGGCGGACCTCCTGGGGGTCGATCGGGTCGGCGTGCAGGACAACTTCTTCGAGCTGGGCGGGCACTCGCTGCTCGCCACCCAGGCCGTGTCGCGGCTGCGCGATCGGTTCGGGGTGGAGCTGCCGGTGCGGGCGCTATTCGAGGAGCCGACCGTGGGCGGCCTCGCGCGGCACCTCGCGGCCCTCCTGCCGCTCGACCGCAGCGCGGCGGCGCCGCCCCTCGTCCCGGTGGCGCGCGGGCCGGACCTGCCGCTGTCCTTCGCGCAGGAGCGCCTGTGGTTCTTCGACCGCCTCGAGCCGGGTTCGGCGGCCTACAACATGCCGCTCAGCCTGGAGCTGATGGGCCGGCTGTCGATCGCCGCCCTGGCGGCGAGCCTGTCCGCGGTGGTGGGCCGCCACGAGGCGTTGCGGACGACGTTCGGGGAGGTCGCCGGCATGCCGGTGCAGGTGATCGGCCCGGCGCGTCCGCTGGCCGCTCCCCTGGTCGATCTCGCGGCGCTGCCCTGGGCGCGGCGCCGGCCGGCGGCGCTGCGGCTGCTTGCCGGCGAGGGGCCGCGGCCTTTCGACCTGTCGTCGGGACCGCTCCTGCGGCTGCTCCTGGTGCGGCTCGAGCGCGAGCGGCACATGGCGCTCCTGACCCTGCACCACATCGTCGCCGACGGCTGGTCGATGGGCATCCTGGTGCGGGAGCTGGCGGAGCTGTACGGTGCCTGGCTGCTGGGCAGGGAGCCGGTCCTGTCGCCGCTGCCGGTGCAGTACGCGGACTTCGCGTCGTGGCAGCGGCGGTGGCTGTCGGGACCGGTGCTGGCGGCGCAGATCGCCTACTGGCGCGAGCACCTGGCCGGAGCGCCGGCGCTCCTCGAGCTGCCGCTCGACCGGCCGCGCCTGGCGCTGCAACGGCAGCGGGGCCGCCGGCTGCGGGCGCCGCTCGCCGCCCCGGTCGCCGGCGGCCTGGACAGCCTGGCACGGGCCCGCGGCGCGACGCCGTTCATGGTGCTGCTGGCCGCCTTCTCGGCGCTCCTCAGCCGGTTCTGCGGGCAGCGCGACGTGGTCGTGGGCACGCCGGTCGCCAACCGCAACCGCAGCGAGATCGAGCCGCTGATCGGTTTCTTCGTCAACACGCTGGCCCTGCGCGTGAGCCTCGCGGGAGAGCCGGCGTTCGGCGACCTTCTCGGCCGGGTGCGGGAGGTGACCCTGGAGGGCTACGCCAACCAGGACCTGCCGTTCGAGAAGCTGGTCGGGGAGCTGCAGCCGCAGCGCAGCCTCGCGCACTCGCCTCTCTTCCAGGTGATGCTGGCGCTGCAGAACGCGCCGCTCGGCAAGCTCGAGCTGCCCGGCCTGTCGCTCGCGCCGGTCGCGGTCGAGCTCGACCTGGCGCAGTTCGACCTCAGCCTCGATGCCGGCGAGGGCCCGGGAGGCACGAGCTGCTCGTGGGACTACAACCTGGAGCTCTTCGATCACGCCACCGTCGTGCGGCTCGCCGGCGCCTTCTCGGTCCTGCTGGCGGCGGCGGTCCGTCGACCGCACCGGCGGATCACGGACCTCCCGCTGCTCGCCGGCGCCCAGCGCCATCAGCTGATGGTGGACTGGAACGACACCGCCGCGGACGCGGCCTGGATGCCGCCGGCGCGCCTGCACCAGCTGTTCGAGAGAAGCGCCGAGCGCACCCCGGACGCGGTGGCGCTGTGCTGCGCCGGCCAGGCGCTGAGCTATGGCTGCCTGGAGCGGCGCGCGAACCGCCTGGCGCAGGAGCTCAGGCGCCGGGGCGCCGGCCCCGAGACGGCGGTCGGGGTCTGTGCCGAGCGCTCGCTCGAAGCGGTGATCGCGATCCTGGCCGTGCTCAAGGCGGACGCCGTCTACCTGCCGCTCGAGCCGGAGCACCCCCGCTCCCGGCTGGCCCTCCTCCTCGACGAGGTCCGGCCGCTCTTGGTGCTGGTCCAGGGCCGTTGCGCCGAGCGGCTGCCGGCCGGCACGCCGGTCCTGGCCGCCGCGGCGTTCCAGGAGGAAAGCGCCGAGCGGCCGCGCTGCGGCGATTCGCCGGACACGCTCGCCTACGTGATCCACACCTCGGGATCGACCGGCAGGCCGAAGGGGGTGATGATCCCGCACCGGGGCATCGTCAACGAGGTCCTGCGGCTCCTGGAACGCCACCCGCTCGCGCCTGGCGACACCTTCCTCCAGCACACGTCCCTGTCCTTCGACGCCTCGGTCTGGGAGGTCTTCGAGCCGCTGGCCGGGGGTGCGCGCCTGGTGATGGCGAGCCCGGGAGAGCACCGGGACCCGTCGCACCTCGTGCAGCTGGTGCTGGCGGAGGGTGTGACGGTGCTCCAGATGGTGCCGTCGCTGGCGGCCGCCCTGCTCGCCGATCCGCGGTTCGCCGCCTGCCGCAGCCTGCGCCGCGTCATCTGCGGCGGCGAGGCGCTGCCGAGCCCGCTGGCCGCGGCGCTGCTCGCGCGCCTGCGCGTCGAGCTGTGGAACCTCTACGGCCCCACGGAGTGCTCGATCGACGCCGCCTGGTGGCGCTGCCAGCCGCCTGGACCGGGTGTCCCGCCGCGCTTCGCGCCGATCGGCCGGCCGCTGCCCGGGGTCCGCTTGCGCGTGCTCGACGAGCACCGCGAGGTGTCGCCGCAAGGCGTTGCCGGAGAGCTGTGCGTCGGGGGCGTCGGTCTGGCGCGGGGCTACCTGGGGCGCCCCGACCTCACCGCGGAGCGGTTCGTCCCCGATCCCCAGGGCCGCACGCCCGGGGAGCGGATCTACCGGACGGGCGACCGGGTGCGGCACCTCGCCGGCGGCGCCATCGAGTTCCTGGGCCGCCTGGACCACCAGGTCAAGCTGCGCGGCTTCCGCATCGAGCTGGGCGAGATCGAGGCGGCGCTCGAGGGGCACCCGGGCGTGCGGCAGGCGGCGGTCGTGCTGCGGCAGGACCCGCCGCGGCTGACGGCGTTCGTGGCGGCGAGCGGCGCGGCCCCGCCCGAGACCGAGGAGCTGCGGCGCCACCTGCTCTCGCGGCTGCCCGGATACATGGCGCCGTCGTCCTGGGTCTGGCTGGCGGAGCTGCCGTTGGCGTCGACCGGGAAACTGGACCGCCAGGCGCTCGCGGCCCACCCGGACGCCGCCGCACCGCGCGACGGCGCCCCCTACCTGGCGCCGCGGACGCCGGCCGAGGAGGCGGTCGCCGGGATCTGGGCCGCCGTGCTCGCGGTGCCGCGGGTGGGGGCGCACGACGACTTCTTCGCGCTGGGCGGGCACTCCCTGCTCGCGGCGCAGGTGATGTCGCGGCTGCGCGGCGCCTTCGGGGTGGACGTGCCGCTGCGCGCCCTGTTCGCGGAGCCCACGGTCGAGGCGCTCGCCGCCCTGGTGGAGCGGGCGCTGGCGGGTGGCCCGCCGGCGGCTGGTCCGGGCGGGGAGGGTGA
>DATKFK010000919.1:0-2663 GCA_035544375.1 Thermoanaerobaculia bacterium | reverse complement strand
TCGGCGCGGACGGCGTGCACCTCGCGCAGGAGGTCGGGCGGGAGCACGACCCCGGTGTTGGCGAGCTTGACCACCTGGTTGAGATTGCCGCCCACCCGGTTGACGGCGACGATCGCCGACCGCACCTCGGAGCGCCGCACGCCCGCCTCGGCAAGGGCCTCGGCAGGCGGTGCTCTATACGGCGATTCGACGAGTTGCGGCGGGGGCCTGGCTAGCTGCTTTCGAGCCAGTGCCGGAGCTTGGCTGCCAATGCCGGCGACGGCTCCCGGCCGCGTTCGACTTGGGCGAGGTAGGCCCGGCTGACACCGAGCTGCTCGGCGGCGACCATCTGCGAGACGTGCAGCTTTTCTCGGTGGGCCTTGACCCGCATTGCCCAGCTCTCGGCCGCGGGCAGGGCGCCGGTCTCGCGGCCCTGGTTGATGCGGTCGAGCCCCCGATAGGCAGTCTTGATGACGTCGGGGGCCTCGACGACGATCCTGGCTTCGAGCCATAGGGGCAGCCAGTTCTTGCGCGGCAGGTCGTCCTCGTGCCAGGTCTCGCCGTATTGCCAGCTCGAGACCATCCGGTCCTCGAGCAGGCAATCGAGCGCCTTCTCGAAGCGCTCGCGCGTGGCCCCGGGCTCGCGCTCGTCGACGACCAGGCCGAGCTCTTCGAGGAGCGTGCTCACCCGGTAGGTGCGGATGAAGTCGCCGCTGTGGGCACCCACCCGCCACTGCCAGCTGAGATAGCGCGCCAGGCGCTTTTCGGGCCGCTGGCGGTAAGGGTCGTAACGCAAGGCCTCCGACGACAGCAGGGCGAGCTGGCGGCCAGGCCCGAGCAGGAAGCGGCCGAAGGCCTCGCCCGGGGTGACGAGGATCGCCTCGACGTCCATCGTGCCGTCGAGGCGCTGCTGGCCGATGCGGTCGGTCATCACGAAGGCGCGGCTTTGCAGAGCGCGGGTGCGCTGCGTGCGGCGGCCGCGGGCGTCCTGGTCGATGACCGTCGCCTGGGCGATGTCGAGCCAGAGGTCTTGCAGGTGCAGGAGGCAGCGCCAGAGGTCGGCGCGCTGCTCGGGCTCGAAGCCGCCGCGGCGGCCGTGGCCGCTCTTCTTGGGCTTGAGGCCGCGGCAGCGCAGCAGGTCGTCGACGTAGATGGGCACCCGCTCGGAGGCGGCGCGCGGGCTCTGGCGCAGCCAGGCCGCGGAGATCGCGTCCAGGACGTCCGCGTCGAGGTCCGACAGCTCACCGCGTTGCTCCCACATGCGCCGCGCGAGCGCTTCGGCTTCCTCGGGTGCCATCATCATCTCCTGGTCCGGGGTGATCGGCCGCAGCTCGGCGAAGCCGCGGGCTCCCCCTTTCTCGAGCCGCGCCCGTGGGAAGCGGGACCCGTCCGTCAGCTCGAACCGGTTGAGGGCAAGGGCCTGCTGCAAGGCGGCGTAATGGCCGGCGCTCGGGATGACCATGTAGTCGTCGCCGGCGCCGGCCGGCAGGATCTCGGCGCGGACCGCGGGCGGCGGCGCCCATGGTGGCTCGTCGAGCCAGACCGCGATCCAGGCGCTAGCCTTGCCGCGCGGAGCGTCTTGTGGCAAGAGATGCTGGAGCCGTGCCAGGTCGTCAGCGGTAGGCCGCATCGCCCGCCCGTCGGGCAGCGGCAGCTCGGCGGGGGCGCTCGCGACGGCGCGCTCGAGGATCTGTCGCGCGGCGACCAAGTCGGCGGCGCGGATCTCGAGCCGCGCACCGCAGAGCACCATGGCGGCGACGGTGGTGAAATAGGCGTCAGGCCAGACCGCGAGGGTGGTCATCAGAACGGAGCTGCCGCCAGGCAACGCCGGCGTCGTCCCCGGCTCCAGCGAGGTGACGGGACCGTTGCTCGCGGGCGGAGCTATCATCACCGGAGCGGTCACGCGCCAGTGCGTCTCGCCCTCGGGCTGGATGCGTTCGAGGGTCAGCGTGCTGTGGGGTCCAAACGCCTCCCGCAAGGACGCGGAGGTGACGGGAACTCGGCTCGGCTGGTCGGAGCGCGGCTGCGCACGCCTGGCCACGGCTAGGTCCCTTGCTCCATCTTGGCAGTAGCTTACTGCGAAGAGCGGCGAGGCCCGCGCGCGAGCCAGAAGCCCACAGTCCCGACCGGGCAGGGAATCGGTTGTAACTGTACCGGAGTAACAATCGGTACCCTGACCTACGCTATACCACGCTGTATCCCCCTGATTTTGCTGGCGTTGCTGGCGTTGCTGGCGTTTGCGCACGAGTGCGGGGAGTAACAAATGTCGGGGTTATCGACCGTGAATGTCGGGGTAACCTACCGTCAATGTCGGGGGTATCGTCCGTGAATCATGCTCTAAGCCCTTTGTTTCCAGTCGAGTAACAATCCTAACTAGTTACACCAGTTTCACCGACGCGCCCGATGCCGCAGGGCGGCCCGGGCGCTGCTAGAACTCCCTCAGCCCCGGACCCGCAGGTCTTCTCCCGGGCGGGAGGTTCCGACGCATGGCAACCGCGTCCGTGCTGCCACACAACGATGAAGCCGAGCGCGCCGTCTTGGGCGCGATCCTCCTCGACTCAACCGTGCTCGAGGAGATCCCGCTGACCACCATGGATTTCTACCTGGAGCGCCACCAGGCGATCTTCGAGGCCTGCCGCGAGCTCGCGGCCGATGGCGCCCCGGTGGACATCCGCACGCTGCAA
>DATKFK010000918.1:0-7107 GCA_035544375.1 Thermoanaerobaculia bacterium | reverse complement strand
CCGCCGCGCCGACGGCGACCTCGAGTTTCTCGGCCGTATCGATCACCAGGTCAAGGTGCGCGGGTTCCGCATCGAGCTGGGCGAGATCGAGAGCGCGCTCGCCCGGCATCCCGAGATCAAGGAGGCGGCCGTCGTCGCGCGCGAAGAGAGGCCGCAGGAAAAGCGGCTCGTCGCCTACATCGTGTGGCAGTCAGAGGCGCAGGAGGGCACCTTGACCGGTCCTCGTGCCGCGAGCCTGCGCGAGCTCCTGCGCGAGAGTTTGCCCGATTACATGGTGCCCGCCGCGTTCGTGGCGCTCTCCGCGTTGCCCCAGACCCCCAACGGCAAGGTGGATCGGCTTTCCCTGCCGCCGCCGGAAATCGAACCGACCTCCTACGAGGCCCCACGGAGCTCGCTGGAGGAGAGCCTGGCACGGATCTGGAGCGAGCTTTTGGGCATCAAGCGGGTCGGAGTGCTCGACAACTTCTTTGACCTGGGAGGTGACTCGATCCTCGCGATCCAGATCATCTCACGCGTCGCCCAGGCGGGCTGGCGGCTCACGCCCCGGCAGGTTTTCGAGACGCCGACCATCGCCGCTCTTGCGGCTGCGGCGGTTGCGGCGCGGACCCTGCCCGAGCCCGCGGAGCCGCCCCATGGGGAAGTTCCGTTGACGCCCATCCAGCGGCGGTTTTTCGCCCAGGAGCTGGTGCATCAGGATCACTTCAATCAGTCCTTGCTGCTGACTCTGGACGCTTCCCGCGGCCGGCCGGAGCCTGGCCTGGTCGGACAGGCGCTCGCTACGGTCCTCTCCTGCCACGAGATGCTCGCGGCCCGCTTCGAACCAGGACCAGAGGGCTGGCGACAGGTGGTGGACACGTCCATGCCGTGGGCGTGGTGGACGCAGGTCGATCTTGGCGCCATCCCCGAGCCGCTGCGCGGCAGCGCGGTGAGCGCCGCCGCCGGCGCGCTGCAGGCCAGTCTCGATCTCGTGCGCGGCAGGCTCGTGCGGGCGGCGATCTTCACCGCCGCGGCACCTTGGGCGTCGCGCCTGTTCCTGTCCGTTCACCACCTGGTGGTGGATGGAGTCTCGTGGCGGATCTTGCTCGAGGAGGTCGAAACGGTCTACCGCCAGCTGGCGCGCGGCGAGGTGCCCTCACCGCCGCCAAGAACCAGCTCTTTCAAGCGCTGGTCGGAGGCTCTGATCGGATATACACGATCGCAGACCGCTGCAGTGAGCTACTGGCTCGACGGTCCGGCAGAGCGCCACCGCCTGCCGCTGGACCTCCGGCAGGGCGCCAACACCGCCGGGTCGGTCCGTGAGGCGGTGGTGGCGCTCTCCGAGGAGGACACTCGCGCCCTCCTCCAGGCCGTGCCTCACGCTTACCGGACGCAGGCCGTCGAGGTCCTGCTGACGGGCGTCGCCGAAGCGATCGCCTGGTGGACAGGGGAGCGTCGGCTGTCGATCGAGCTCGAGTCACATGGCCGCGAGCCGATCGCCGAGGACCTCGACCTGTCGCGCACGGTGGGTTGGTTCACGTCGCTCTACCCAGTGCACCTCGACCTCCGGGGCGTGGGCGCTCCGGGTGACAGCTTGCGAGCGGTCAAAGAGCAGCTACGGAGAGTCCCGGAACACGGCCTCGCCTATGGCGCCGTGCGCTACCTGACCGCCGGCGAGGAGGCGGCAGAGCTGGCCAGGCGTCCACGTCCCGAGGTCATCTTCAACTATCTCGGGCAGACCGATCAGGCCGTGGCGCCGGAGCGTCTCTTCAGGCCAGCGACCGAGACGGTTGGACCGCAGCGCGACCCACGACAGGTTCGCGAGCACCTGCTGGAGGTCACCGCGAGAGTTGCCGGCGGGCGCTTGTCGACGGTCTGGGCTTACAGCGCCAACCGCCATCGCCAGGAGACGGTCGAGCGGCTGAGCTCCACCTATCTCAACCGTCTTCGTGAGGTGATCGCACATTGCGTGGCGCCGGGCGCCGGCGGCGTGACCCCTGCCGATTTCCCTCTGGCCCAGGTGAGCCAGGCGACCTTGGACATTCTCGCGTCTGGCGGACCGATCGAAGATCTCTACCCGGCCTCGCCGGTGCAGCAAGGAATGATCTTCCATTCGTTGGCAGCGCCGCGTTCCGGTGTCTATGTCGAGCAGCTCAGCCTCGAGCTCGGCGGTCTCGACCCGCTCGCCTTCGAGCGGGCGTGTGCCGGTGTCGTCGACCGCTACGCCATCTTGCGCACCGGCTTCATGGCGCGCGAGGAGAGGGAGATCCTGCAGGTCGTGCGCCGGGTCGCACCCGTCGTGGAGCGACGCGACTGGCGCGGCCTTTCGGCCGCCGAGCAGTGGCGCGCCCTCTCCGAGTTGCTGCATGAAGACCGACAGCGCGGCTTCGACGTGGCGGTGCCGCCGCTCATGCGTTTCATCCTCCTCGAGACCGGCGCCGACACGCATCGCCTGGTGTGGAGCTTCCACCACGCGCTGCTCGACGGCTGGTCGCTGGCGATCCTGCTGCGGGAAGTCTTCTCATCCTACGGCAGCGGGGGCGAGCTCCGGCCAGAGACAGGCTTGCCGCGAGCGCGCCCCTATCGCGACTACGTCGCCTGGCTGGCCAGGCAGGACCTGGGGCTCGCGCGGGACTACTGGCGCCGCATCCTGAGCGGCTTCACCGTCCCGACGCCATTGCCGATCGACCGCCCGCCGGCACCGGCGGACTCCGTGCCGGCAGCCGAGAGATACGGTCATCTCGGGTTGCAGCTGCCGTCGGCCGTGGGCGCCGCTCTCACGAGACTGGCACGGCGACAGCGCGTCACGTCGAACACGCTGCTGCAGGGTGCTTGGGCGCTGCTCCTCAGCCGCTACTGCGGCTCGGAAGACGTGGTTTTTGGCGTCGTCTCCTCGGGCCGCTCCATCCCACTGCCGGGTATCGACACGATGGTCGGCCTGTTCATCAACACTCTGCCTTGCCGCATCAGGGTGGATCCGAGGAGAAAGCTCGGCGGCTGGCTGGCCGGGCTTCAGGCGCTGCAAGCCGAGATCCGCGAGTTCGAGCACAGCCCACTCTCGGAAGTGCTGGGCGAAAGCGACGTCCCGCGGGGCGTCCCGCTGTTCGAGAGCATCCTGGCATTCGAAAACTTCCCGGTGAGTGACGTGGTACGGCAGCAAGCGCGCAGCGGTCTCCGGCTTGGTGACGCCGATTTCGGCGAGCAGACCAACTATCCACTGAACGTGGTCGCACGACCTGGAGCCGCACTGATCGCGAAGCTCGTCTACGACCGCACACGTTTCGACGCGTTGAGCATCGGCCGCCTGCTGGGACATCTGGCGAACCTGCTTGGCGGCATGCACGGCGCCGTGGATCGGCCACTCTGGACGCTCTCGCTGCTGTCCGCAGGCGAGCGGCACCAGGCGTTGCACGAGTGGAACGACACGGCAAAGGACTGCCCGCAGGTACCGCTGGTGCACGTACGCTTCGCCCTCCACGCCCAGCGCCACCCAGGAGCCATCGCCATCGGCTCGCCGCTGGGCGCACTCACCTATGGCGAGGTCGAGGCGCGAGCCAATCGCCTGGCTCACCACCTGGCCGCGCTTGGAGTCGGCGCCGAGACGCTGGTGGCCCTCTGCACCGGCCGCACGCTGGAGCGAGTGGTGGCCATCGTCGGCGTGCTCAAGGCAGGGGCCGCCTACGTCTCGCTCGATCCCACCTATCCGCGCGAGCGCCTGGCCTGGCTGCTCGAGGACGCCGGCGCGCCGGTAGTGCTGACCGAGCGGCGCTTCGCCGCCGTGCTGCCCGAGTCGCGGGCACGCGTCCTCTATCTCGACAGTGACTGGGAATCGATCATCGGCCAAAAGACCCATCCGCCGGCCTGCCGGGTGCAGCCGGAGAACCTCGCCTACGTCGTCTACACCTCGGGCTCGACGGGGACGCCCAAGGGGGTGGAGATCCCGCACGCCGGGCTGACGAACCTGGTGCGCTGGCACCAGGACCTCTATCGAGTCGGCCCCGCCGACCGCGGCACGCAGATCGCCAGCCCGGCCTTCGACGCCTCGATCTGGGAGCTGTGGCCCTACCTGGCGGCGGGAGCGAGCGTGCACGTCCCGGACGAGGAGGTGCGGCTCTCCTCACCAGGCATGATCCGCTGGTGGTCGGAAGCCGGGATCACCCTGGCCTACCTGATGACGCCGCTCGCTGCAGGCGTCCTCGAAGAGCCGATCCCTCCCGGGCTGGCGCTCCCCGTGCGTGCTCTGATCATCGGCGGCGACCGCCTGCACCGCCGACCGGACCCTGGGGTCGGGTTCCAGCTGATGAATCACTACGGGCCGGCCGAGTACACGGTCACCTCGACGGTCATCGCCGTGCCGCCGCAGGAGCCAGGGAGCACGGCGCCAGCGCTGCCTTCGATCGGGCGGCCACTGGACAACACTCAAATCCACATTCTCGATCGCGCGCAGCAAGAGGTGCCGATCGGAGTGGTGGGCGAGCTATACGTGGCCGGAGTGGGACTCGCCCGCGGCTATCACCACGCCGCCGAGCTGACCGCCGCCCGCTTCGTGCCCGACCCCTTTGCCGGCGAGCCCGGAGCGCGGATGTATCGGACCGGCGACCTGGTGCGCTTCCTCGTCGACGGCGAGATCGACTTCCTCGGCCGGCTCGACCATCAGGTCAAGCTCCGCGGCGTGCGTGTCGAGCTGGGCGAGATCGAGTCCGTCCTCTGCCAGCACCCAGAGGTCCGCGAGGCCGCCGTGCTGGTTGCCGAGGACCGTCCGGGCAGCCAGCGGCTCGTCGCTTACCTCGCACCGGCCGCAGGGTGCGCGCCGCAGGGCGAGCAGCTCCGCGGCTTCCTCGCCGAGCGGCTGCCGGCTGGCATGGTGCCATCGCTCTTCGTCACCCTCGAGGCCCTGCCGCTGACGCCCAACGGCAAGGTCGATCGCCGGGCGTTGCCGGCGCCGGAAGCTGACCGGGAGCCCAGTTACGCGGTGCCGCGCGACGCCGTCGAGGAGATGGTGGCCACGGCCTGGCAAGAGGTGCTCAAGGTCCCACGCGTCGGCATCCATGACGACTTCTTCGCTCTTGGCGGTCACTCGCTGAGCGCGGTGCAGGCGGTCCTGCGGCTGCGTGGGGCGATGGGGGTGGAGGTGCCGCTGCGCCTGCTGTTCGAAAGGCCGACGGTGGCCCTGTTGGCGCCAGCGCTGAGCGAGCAGCTCCGCCGGGGCATGGCGCCGCCGCCGCCCCTGCGTGCGGTCCCCCACCTGGGCGGCGCGCCGCTGTCGTTTGCCCAGCAACGCCTGTGGGTGCTGCACCAGATGGAACGCGAGCTGGGGCGGAGCGCCTACATTATCGCCATGGCCGTGCGCCTGCGCGGTCGCCTCGAGGTGACGGCGTTTGCCGCGGCGCTCGGCGAGCTGGTGCGCCGCCACGAGGTGCTGCGGACTACGTTCGATACGCGCGCGGGTGAGCCGCTGCAGTTCGTGGGTGCGGCGGGGCGCTACGAGCCCGCTCATGTCGACCTGCGGGGATTGCCGCCGGAGCGCCGGGAGATGACGGTGGGCGAGATTGCTCGGGCGTCGGCCTCGCGGTTGTTCGACCTGGCTAAGGGGCCGCTGTTCCGCACCCTGCTGGTGGGTCTGCCGGGCGAGCATCTGCTGGTGGCGTCGATGCACCACATCGTCTCCGATGCCTGGTCGGCCGAGCTGCTGACGCGCGAGCTCGGCATTCTGTACGGCGCATTGGTGGAGCACCGGCCATCGCCACTGCCGGAGCTGACGATCCAGTATGCCGACTTTGCCTGCTGGCAGCGGCAGTGGCTGAGCGGCGAAATGCTGGCGGCCGAGCTCGATCACTGGCGGCAGCGGCTCGCGGGCATGCCGGTGCTCGAGCTGACGACGGATCGGATGCGCCCGGCGGTGGCGACGCTGCGCGGGGCGGGTTTTGCCTTCACCTGGCCGGAGAGCCTGCGCCAGCGGCTGCACCGTCTCGCGGCGCAGCAGTCGGCGACGGTGTTCGCGGTGCTGCTGGCGGGGTTCGATGCGCTGCTCGGTCGCTACAGCGGCCAGGAGGACCTGGTCATCGGCACGCCGGTTGCCAATCGCACGCGCGCCGAGATCGAGGGGTTGATCGGGTTTTTCGTCAACTCGCTGGTGCTGCGGCTGGACCTGTCGGGGAACCCGACCTTTGGCGAGCTGCTCGCGCGGGCCAGGCAGGTGGTGCTCGAAGCGTCAGCGCATCAAGATCTGCCGTTCGAGAAGCTGGTCGAGGAGCTGCAGCCGGCGCGGAGCCTCAGCCGTTCGCCGCTGTTCCAGGTGGTCTTGGCGTTGCAGAACGTCGCGCCGTCGCCGCTGGCGCTGTCCGGGCTCGAGGTCACGGCCGTGCCGCTCGGGAGCGGCACGGCGAAGTTCGATCTGAGCGTGACGCTGGCCGAGCAGGCCGAGGGTCTTGCTGGCTACATCGAGTACAGCACCGACCTGTTCGAGGCGGTGACCGCCAGGCGTCTGCTGGATCATCTCGAGCGGCTGCTGGCCGGCGCGGTGGCGTCGCCGGGGCTGCGTCTCGACGAGCTGCCGCTGCTGTCGGCGGTGGAGCGGTGGCAGGCGCTGCACGAGTGGAACGACACAGCGACGAGCTGGCCGCGGTTGCCGCTGGTGCACGAGCGCTTTGCCTGGCAGGCGCGGTTGCGGCCGGAGGCGACGGCGGTTGCCGACTGGCGCGGCAGGCGGCTGAGCTACGGCGAGCTCGAGCGGCGTGCCAACCGGCTGGCGCAGCGGCTGCGCGGGTTGGGAGTGGGGCCGGAGACGCTGGTGGCGCTGTGCACCGGCCGCACCCTGGAGCGGGTGATGGGGGTGGTGGCGACGCTCAAGGCCGGCGGCGCCTACGTGTCGCTCGATCCCGGCCATCCGCGCGAGCGGCTGGCCCTGGTGCTCGCCGATGCGGGTGTGGCGGTGGTGCTGACCGAGCAGAGCTACGTGGCGGCGCTCCCAGCTGGTGAGGCGCCGGTGATCTGTCTCGATGGCGACGACGAGCTGGCTGGGGTGGAGGGGCCGGTTGCGGCGCCGGCGGTCGAGGTGACGGCGGAGAACCTGGCCTATGTCGTCTATACCTCGGGTTCGACAGGCAAGCCCAAAGGGGTCGAGATCCCCCA